>JAZOAJ010000306.1:0-2931 GCA_045595385.1 Lachnospiraceae bacterium
CCATCCCTCTTGTAAAGGGACAGAAGACAGATAAGGAGAAATTTGCCGGAGCAGAGGCCACATATACCATCGAAGCTCTCATGCATGACGGCAAGGCGCTCCAGTCAGGAACGAGCCACAACTTCGGAGACGGATTCGCGAAGGCATTCGGCATCCAGTTTACTGACAAGGACAACAAACTCTCATACGTGCATCAGACCTCATGGGGACTTTCAACAAGGACAATAGGAGCCATTATCATGGTACACGGCGATGACTCAGGTCTGGTTCTCCCTCCGAGGATCGCTCCCGTGCAGGTAATGGTCATCCCCATTGCGCAGCACAAGGAAGGCGTTCTTGAAAAAGCGGCAGAGATCACAGGCATACTCGCAAATGCAGGACTTTCTGTTAAGATGGATGATTCGGACAAGTCACCCGGATGGAAGTTCTCAGAGCAGGAGATCCGCGGCATCCCTGTAAGGATCGAGATAGGACCCAAGGATATCGAAGCAGGCAAGGCAGTCGTCGTAAGGCGTGACACCAGAGAGAAGATCGAGGTGGCTCTGGACGAGCTGGCTGCAAGAGTTCCCGAGATACTTGAGACCATGCAGAATGACATGTACGAGCGTGCGAAGAAGCATCTTGAGGAGCACACTTATTCGGCAAAGGATTATGATGAGTTCAAGGACGTCATCGAGAACAAGCCCGGATTTGTAAAAGCAATGTGGTGCGGAAGCCTGGAGTGCGAGCTGAAGATCAAGGAAGATACCACAGCTACTTCCAGATGCATTCCGTTCGAACAGGAACAGATATCTGATAAATGCGTATGCTGCGGAAAGCCCGCCAAGTCTATGGTTTACTGGGGCAAGGCATACTGATCTTAATGGACGAGGGAAGTACGAAAATAAAAATAGAGCTGCCGGATGATGTCAGGTTTATCCTTGACACCATCCGGCATGCCGGATATGAAGCCTGCGTAGTCGGCGGATGCGTCCGCGACAGCCTGCTCGGAAAGGTGCCTGAAGACTGGGACATCACCACATCAGCCCTTCCCCTGCAGATTAAAAGTCTGTTTAAAAATACAGTGGACACCGGGATCAAACATGGAACTGTCATGGTGATCCGGAATAAAAAAGGCTATGAGGTGACCACATACAGGATTGACGGAGAGTATATTGACGGCCGTCATCCGGAATCTGTCGAATTCACTCCCGTTCTGGGAGAAGACCTTAAACGTCGGGACTTTACTATAAATGCTTTAGCTTATGACCCTGAGGGAGGGGTGGTTGACCTCTTCGGGGGCCTTTTGGACCTTGAAAACGGTATTATCCGCGCGGTGGGAGATCCACGGAAGAGATTTGAAGAGGATGCCCTGAGGATAATGCGGGCGGTCCGTTTTTCAGCCCAGCTCTCTTTTGAAATTGAAGAGAATACAAGCGGTGCCATATCGCAGTTTGCCCCGAATCTTAAAATGGTGAGCGCGGAGAGAAAAAGGGTGGAGCTTGAAAAGACGATCTGGTCAGATAATCCCGCCCATGTGTGCGAATACAGGAAACTCGGCCTTTCCGAATACATTGTGCCGGATGTCTGGGACAGATGTTTCACGGAGGAAAGCGCTGCCGTCATGGAAGCTGCGGATGATCCGGACCCGGACAGGAATAAACTCATAAGGCTTGCCGCGTTCTTCATGGAACTGGATCTGGAGGAGTGTGCGCACGTCATGAGGAAGATGACATTTGACAACAGAAGCAGGGATCTGGTCTCCGGGATCCTAAGGTTCAGGAGCGGGAGCCCTGAGACGCAGGGAGGCATTGAACCGGACGCTCCGGGCATAAGGAGTCTCCTTGCCCGGACAGGCAGGGAACTGTTCGAGTTGATACTCTCATTCCGTGAAGCCTGCGGCGAAGACATGTCAGCGGTCCGCGGAATATATGAACAGATAATAAGGCAGGGAGATGCATTTGAGATCTCAATGCTGAAAATAAAAGGAGACGACCTGATAAAAGAAGGTATCCCTAAGGGAAAACAGGTCGGAGATACATTAAACAGGCTCCTGGACAGAGTATTGGAAGATCCGGGACTCAACACAAAAGAAACATTGCTGAAGATTGCAAGAGGTGAATTATGAAAGCAGAAGACATTTATAAACAATGGCTGGAAGATCCGAACATCGATGAAGAGACCAGGGAAGAACTTCGTGCCATAGCTGATGATCCGGCACAGATCGAAGACAGGTTCTATCAGGAACTTGAGTTCGGCACAGCCGGCCTGCGCGGTGTTATCGGGGCAGGAACGAACAGGATGAACAGGTACACTGTATCCAAGGCAACGAAAGGGCTTGCCGATTACATAAACGGTGTTGAAGGCGGAGCTGAAAGGGGAGTAGCCATCGCTTATGACTCAAGGCACATGTCTCCTGAATTCGCGGATATCGCAGCTTCAGTACTTAATGCCCAGGGCATAAAGGCATATGTATTTGAGGCATTAAGACCTACACCGGAACTGTCATTTACAGTAAGAGAGCTGAAATGTATCGCAGGTATCAACATCACCGCGAGCCATAACCCGGCTGAGTATAACGGATACAAGGTATACTGGGAGGACGGCGCCCAGGTCACTCCTCCTCATGACACCGGAATAATGGATTGTGTAAACGCAGTCACAGATCTTACCGGCATTCCCGCAATGGATAAGGAAGATGCCATTGCTAAAGGCCTTTACATTGAGCTCGGAAAAGAAATGGACGACAAATATGTCGAAGCCATACTTGCGCTCATCACGGAAGAGGAGATCATAGAGGAAGTAGCTGACAAGCTGAACATAGTCTACACCCCTCTTCACGGAACAGGTATCACTGTTGTTCCCGGAGCCCTCGAGGACGCGGGATTCAAGAACATCCACATAGTCAAGGAACAGCAGGTCCCGGACGGGGCATTCCCTACAGTCAGCTAT
>JAZOAJ010000307.1:0-5900 GCA_045595385.1 Lachnospiraceae bacterium
CAGATATATTTCAGGAGTGACGGCCTCGTAAAGTGGGCATCAAAAAAGATCTGATCTTTCCCATCGTCAAACAAAAGAGTAGTAGTACCGAAAAATGTTACTTTCATGAGTATCCCCCCGTGGTATTGCTGTATCCGATTATACCACTGCCCGTATTTCCCTTAAATAGAAAAATAGACTTATCTATTGTTCCCATTCCATCATTGTCCGCGGCAGGCTTTTAGAGTAACATTGATCAAAACAAAGGAAATCTTTGAGAAAGGAAAATGAAATGAAAAATGCAAGGAAATTCGTGATCGCAGGCGTGATCGTGGTAGTGGTAGTCATACTGGCATTCCTTATGACGACAAGCATTCCTGCAGGTCACACAGGTGTAGTAACAACATTCGGTAAAGTTGAGGAGACGGTCCTTCAGGAAGGCCTGCACATGAAAGCACCTTGGCAGTCGGTAGTGATGATCGACAACCGTATCAACAAACTGGAAGTTCATACAGAAGCATTCTCAAAAGACCTTCAGAGCGTTGATACACTGCTGGCAGTCAACTACAGGGTCGATCCGGCAAAGAGCTACAGCATCTACAAGAATGTCGGCTCCGGATACGAAGATGTGCTTATCGTCCCGGCAGTCAACGAGGTGCTGAAGGCGATCACAGCTACATATACTGCAGAACAGAGCGTAACAAACCGTGTGCTGATCTCGGACGGTCTGCTGCAGGGGCTGAATGAAAAGCTTAATGACATCGGGCTGTATGTGACAGACGTAAACATCCTGGACTTTGACTTCTCAGAAGCATTCATCTCAGCTATCGAGGATAAGCAGGTGGCGCAGCAGAGACTGCTGAAAGCTGAAACTGATAAACAGACAGCCATCACAAATGCTCAGGCAGATGCCGAATCCGCCAAGATCAAAGCTGAAGGTGAAGCAGAGGCTAACAAGACATTGGAGAAATCCCTGACAGAAAACATCCTGAAGAATATCTGGATCCAGAAGTGGGACGGAAAGCTTCCAATGTATCTGACAGGTGAAAATTCAGATATGATGTTCGGGATACTGCCTCAGGCAGAAACTGAATAAACTAAGTTTAATATGGCCGGAAAGGGGCGGATCGCCCCTTTCCGGTTATTTTTATTCCGCCTGTGGATGTGCCTGAAGCCAGGCGACGATATCCAGGCTCTCATACATTGGCTTCCCGTCAATGAAAAGGCAGGGGACCTGCTCCATGCCGCCTTCTTCGATCAGCCGCCGGCGGTCGTCCTGACTTTTATGGATATCGTGCATCTCAATATCCGTACGGTCGCTCCTTGCTATCTCTTTAAGAACTCTTTGGCAGTACGGGCAAGTATCAAACTTAAATAATTCCAGTTTCATCTGATGGTACCTCCTTTTAAATGTCAGATATTCAACAGGATCAGAGCGCCTGCGATCAGCCCAAGCCCGATCCAGGTCTTAAGCCCGGGCTTCTCCTTGAAGACCGGTAACGCAACAAGTGTGACTATCAGGAGCGTTCCGGCGGAAAAGCACGGATAGACCAGGGACGCAGGAAGTCCCGTAAGTGCTTTCAGCAGGAGCGCCGAAGAAAAATAATTGGGAATGCCGACCAGTATCCCCGCGGCGAATTCTTTCCACCGCACCTTACATTTATTTTTGACCTTCTCATGGATCAGCAGGCCAAAGGTAAGGCAGGCAGCTGTAGCGAAGAGGATAAGGAAATACATCCCGCCATTCTGCGGGTGCCCCACCTGTTCATATACTTTGGCCATGGCATCAGCGCTGCCGCAGAACACCAGGACCATAATAAGCAATAAGGGATATACCTTTCCGCTTTCACCGCCCAGGGTTCCTTCAGAATCAAAACTGATCAGGATAAACGCGGCAAAGACCATGACGAAGCCGGGAAGCTGTATCAGTCTGACAGGCTCGGCGAAGAATACAAAACTGACCAGCAGAGGGATGATGAGGCCCAGCTTTGAAAATGCCGATGTCAGGATGGCGCCGTTAAGCCGCACACTGCTCTGCATTGCGACCAGTCCGGCAACGAACAGGAAACCTGCGATAACTCCGGAAAGCCATGTTTCACCGCCTGCCCGGAAACCGCCTTCGCCTTTGGGCATCATGATAAAAGCAAGTATCACGCACGTCAGATAGTTGCCGAGAAGAATGCCGTAGCGGTTTCCCTCCTGCCTGCGGAAGATCTTGAGGACCACAGCCATGGCGGCACTGCTGAATATTGCGATCAGTAAAAATAGCGCTGATGTCATATTTGTTTTCTCCTGATGTCAATTGGATTATATCATGCCGCTTGCAGTGTAAAAAGTATGATATAATGCCATTCAGAGGAATGTTGGATCAGCAGTGATACAAAGGAGATTCCGATGATCTATCTGGACAATGCTGCTACAAGCGGAATTAAACCCGAATCTGTATATCAGGCTTCTGACCATGCACTGCGATGCTGCTCCGGAAATCCGGGCAGGAGCGGGCATGACATATCTCTGGCTGCCGGCAATCTGGTAGAGGAGACCAGACTTCTTCTTTCTGAGCTGTTTAATGCCGGCGACGCTTCCTGCATCTGTTTTACGAATAATGCGACAACTGCGCTGAACACTGCGATACTTGGGACAGTAAAGCCCGGTTCCCATGTCATTACCAGCTCATTGGAGCATAATTCGGTCTCAAGGCCGCTGGAGCATCTGAAAAGCCTCGGCTGCAGGATCACCGTATTACCTGCTTCAATAGAGAGCGGAGTGGATCCGGACGAAGTGCGCAAAGTGATCAGCGCGGATACCTCGCTTGTTGTCATGACCCATGTTTCAAATGTTACAGGCACAGTTAATGACATAGCTTCCATCGGCAGGATCTGCCGGGATGAAGGAATCCCGTTTCTGGTAGACGCGGCCCAGTCGGCAGGGTCAAGAACAATAGATGTACAGAAAAACAATATAGACATGATTGCCTTTCCGGGACATAAAGGCCTGCTTGGCCCGCAGGGAACAGGCGGACTGTATATCCGGAAAGACCTGGCAGTTGCTCCTCTTACCCGCGGCGGGACAGGCAGTTTTTCCGAATCGCCTGATCAGCCTGAAGAGCGGCCGTCTGCATTTGAGAGCGGGACACTTAACGTCCCGGGAATCGCAGGTCTCGGAGCCGGAATCAGATTCATTAAGGAGACCGGGATCGACAATATCCATGCCCGTGAAGATGTTCTGCGCAGGCTCATTCTGGCCGGGCTTAGAGAGATTGACGGTGTCCGTGTTTATTCGCCATCAGCAGACGCTGACGCTGGCTGTGTCATCTCGTTCACCATCGATTGCATGGAACCTTCAGAGGTTTCCATGATAATGAACAGCCAGTTTAACATAGCAGTGAGATCGGGGCTTCACTGTGCGCCGTACGCCCATTCAATGCTGGGCACTCTGCAAAGCGGCGGGACCGTGCGCGTGAGCCCGGATTATTTCAATACCGAAGAGGAAATAAACATCTTTCTGGATGCAGTAAGAGAAATGGCCGGGTTTTGACAGGCCGTGAACGGAGGTTGCAAATATGTCTGACAGATATTCCAGACAGGTTCTTTACAGGAATATTGGACCCGGCGGGCAGGAAAAGCTGCTTGCTGCCAGCGTGGCAGTAGTTGGGATGGGAGCGCTTGGCTGCTCCAGCGCTTCGCTGCTCGCGAGAGCCGGCATAGGTCATCTGAGGCTTATTGACAGAGATCTGGTGGAGCTGAGCAATCTTCAGCGCCAGATCCTTTATACAGAGGCAGACGCAGCGGAGAACATGCCAAAAGTTTTTGCGGCGGCAGAGCATTTAGCGGCGGCCAATTCCGAGATCAGCATAGAGCCTGTTTTTTCCGACCTTAACCCCTCGAACTGCACAGAACTGCTGAAGGACATCGATCTGGTGATAGATGCCACTGACAACCTGGAAACCCGATATCTCATAAATGAATACTGTGTGGAAAATGAGATCCCCTGGATCTATGGCGGAGCACTGGGCTCCGAGGGAATGACAGCGGATTTCATACCTGGGGGGCCCTGCTTTTCATGCTTTACAGGGAGCAGCAAGGCGCAGTCAGATCCGTCTGCCCCTACCTGCAGCACCGTGGGAGTTTTAAATTCAATTACAAACATCATCTCATCAATCCAGGCGGCGGAGGCCATAAAAATACTTGTCGGATCGCCCGACGTCAGTAAAAATCTGCAGTTCCTGGAGATATGGGAGAACGAATACATGAATCCTGCCCTGGAGAAGGATCCGGACTGTCCCATCTGCGCAAAAAAAGAGTATCAGTACTTAGGTAAGAATACAGGGACTTCAGCCATCAGTCTGTGCGGGAAAAATGCCTTTCAGGTAATCCCATCTTCCGGCAGGCATCCGGATCTTGGCACGCTCAGGAAAAATCTGGAAGTTCTTGGCGAGGTAAAGGAAAACAGGTTTTTCCTGCAGTTCAAGTCGCCGGAAGCCAGCTTCAAATTATTCCCGGACGGGCGGGCCATAATTGAAAATGTAAATACTCCGGGCAAGGCAAAATCGGTATATTCTGAATATATCGGTCTATAGATATCAGTTCTTTTCTTCTTTCCGGAATAACAATTGTTACAAATTTATTACACATTGTTAACACATTTGTAACATAAAATACTCCTTGTCAAAAGGAGTATTTTTTATGAAACATGTGATCAAATGTAAAGACGCACTAAAGATCAAGATCATGGCTCTATTGGCGGTATGCGCCATGATCGCATTATCCGCCACGGTAGTGGTCCTCGCTGACGAGATCTCCACGGCAGCAGATCCGCAGTTCATTGCCGTTGAAGCGGGAGCGGAATATACAGAGTCGGAAGAGAGCAGGAAACATGTATTCATTGACCCGGATCTTTCGGTTCATGAGCCTGAGATCATTGAAGCAGAGATCATACAGGATGATGAGCAGACTGAAGCGGAAACAACCGGGGAAATAGAGTATCCTCTTGGATATCAGATCGCGGAGTATGCTTACAGCTTCGTCGGCTGGCTGCCGTACGTATGGGGAGGAGAGTCCTTGGAGTATGGTGCGGACTGCTGCGGATTTACGCAGGCAATTTACAGAGCATTTGGAATAGAGATCCCCAGAACAGTAGAAGAGCAGGCATATACCGGCTATTCCGTATCGATCGAAGACGCACTGCCCGGTGATATTGTCATATATTACGGACATGTAGGTCTGTATGCAGGAGACGGAATGGTGATCCATGCGCCTTATCCCGGCACATGCGTTTCATATGAGAGCGTTTATGATCAGGAGATCAGTGATATCCGGAGGGTATTATGATGTGTGACTGGCAAAACAAAAGCCCGCAGATTTTTCTGCGGGCTTTGATCATTCAACAGATTATTATCGGATATCAGTTTTCCTTCAGCATTTTCTTTGCTTTTCCGAGTAAGATCAGATACAGGATGTAAACGATCAGTGAAAAGATCTCTGCAACCAGGGTCAGAGAACCTGCTACTGAGCTTGTTGCAGCATTTGTACCGAAGAAAGCCGGAATGATACGGGCGATGATCTGGATCGAATAAACGATTATCATCAGTATCATGTAAGTGTTTCCCTTGGAAACCATATCCGGTCTGTCGAGCTTAACTGCCAGATTCTGAATTCCGTTGATGATATAGATCGTTGCGAATACGGAAAAGACATTAGCAACGGTTGTGCTCACATTGTCCCAGATCCCTGTAGACCAAATGGAAGAAATGACCGTAGAAGCTACGGTAAGGATCAGTGACAGTATGATGTACAGAAAAGCATTGTTGAACACCGGCTCGTCTATGGAAGCGCGCTTTGTTCCAATCAGCATAAAGATCAGACCGATCAGGGCAAGAACACCGCCTGCAAGTCCGAAGATAATGGTACCGATACCGCCTG
>JAZOAJ010000308.1:0-6923 GCA_045595385.1 Lachnospiraceae bacterium
GAAAAGCCTGTTCAGAAAAACAAGGCAAAAGATACTGACAGTGAAGTCTTAAAGGATAATCTGCAGAAGTTCCTCACAGATGTGCTGGATAAGATGGAAATGCCCGCAAAGGTAAGCGTAAGCATAGATGACAATGAAAGAAGCATTGACATTGATCTTGAAGGCGAGACAGGCGACATAATCGGCAAACGCGGACAGACGCTGGATGCGCTCCAGTATCTTGCAAGCATCGTTGCCAACAGGGAAAAGGAAGAATATTACAGGCTTAAGCTCGACACCAAGAATTACAGGGAGCGCAGAGCCAAAACTCTTGAGAATCTTGCCAAAAATGTTGCCGCGAAGGTAAAGAAGACAAAGAAGAAGATCGTGCTCGAGCCGATGAACCCGTATGAGAGAAGGATCATCCATGCATATCTTCAGTCTGATAAGCAGGTGGCCACAAAGAGTGAAGGCGAAGAGCCCAACAGAAGGGTCGTTGTATATTACAAGAGATAAATAGAACCCGGATCGCCCCCTATTGCATAGTTTATCCTTAAACAGGAAAACGAAAGCGCAGGGGGCGTTTTTTTCGAAAATGATAAACGGTACAGACACTATCGCAGCCATCTCCACAGCGATGAACAATTCCGGGATCGGAATTGTAAGGATCAGCGGAGATGACGCATTTAACATAATAAAGAAGATATTCAGGCCCGCCAAAGAAAAGGACATGGCAAGCGTTCCGGGCTATACGATCCATTACGGCCATATCGTGGACGGGGATAATGTGATAGATGAAGTCCTTGTGATGATAATGAGGGCACCTCATACATTTACCCGCGAAGATACAGCAGAGATAAACTGTCACGGCGGAATGTTTGTGCTGAACCGTACTCTTGAACTGGTCTGCAGGTCCGGAGCTAGGCCGGCAGAGCCGGGTGAATTTACGAGGAGGGCTTTCCTGAACGGAAGGATAGACTTAAGCCAGGCAGAGGCAGTCATAGATGTCATTAACGCTGAGAACAACTATGCCCTGAAGAGCGCAGTTTCCCAGCTTTCGGGAAGCATTTCCGAAAAGATCCGCGGGGAAAGGGCCGTGCTCCTGGAGCAGATAGCTTACATAGAGGCTGCTCTGGACGACCCTGAGCATATCGAGATGGAAGGCTATGCCGGTACCCTGCTTCCCATACTTGAGAAGATCCGCGGCTCAGTTGAAAAGCTGATCGCAACCGCCGATGACGGCAGGATCATCAAAGAAGGGATCAAGACCGTCATCCTTGGGAAGCCGAATGTTGGCAAGTCTTCTCTTCTTAACGCCCTCCTCGGTACTGAGCGGGCAATAGTGACGGATATAGCCGGCACCACAAGGGACGCTCTTGAGGAGAGCCTCAGGCTGAACGACATAACGCTCAATGTCATCGATACCGCAGGAATAAGGGAAACTGATGACATAATAGAGAAAATAGGCGTGGAGAAAGCCAAGGAATATGCCGGTGAGGCTGATCTGGCCGTATTTGTCATAGACGCATCCAAGGCGCTGGACGATGATGACCGGAAGATAGCGGACATAATAAGAGGCAAGAAAGCAATTGCTCTTCTGAATAAGACGGACATAGACAGAGTGACTCTGCCGTCTGATGTGAAAGCAATCCTTGACTGTCCCGTTATCGAGACTCAGGTGATCAACGGAGGCGGAATGGATGCTTTTGCCGAAGAGATCAAAAACATGTTCTACAGCGGAGGCCTGAATTTCAATGATCAGGTCTACATAACGAATGTCAGACAGAAAAATGCGCTGATAGAGGCGCAGGGAAGCCTGGAAAAAGCGATAGAAAGCGTCAGGGCAGGACTTCCTGAGGATTTCTTCACTATAGACATGATGGACGCTTACGCTTCTCTGGGCTCGGTAATAGGAGAAGCCATAGAAGATGATCTGGCAGATGAGATATTTGCCAAGTTCTGTATGGGTAAATAGAATGGCAGTTGTAACCGAAGAATACGATATTGTAGTAGTCGGGGCCGGCCACGCGGGATGCGAGGCCGCTCTTGCAGCAGCAAGGCTGGGATGCAGGACCATTTGCTTTACGGTCAGCATAGACAGCATTGCAATGATGCCCTGTAATCCGAACATAGGAGGATCTTCAAAAGGCCACCTTGTAAGAGAGTTGGACGCGCTCGGCGGGGAAATGGGAAAGAACATCGACCGCACATTCATCCAGTCAAGGATGCTGAATACGTCCAAAGGTCCTGCGGTGCATTCCCTCAGGGCACAGGCTGATAAAAAAGAATATTCCCAGGGCATGCGCCGGACTATGGAAAACACTGATAATCTGACTGTCCGCCAGGGTGAAGTTACCGAACTGATAGTTGAAGACGGCAGGATCGCCGGTGTTAAAACGCTCTCCGGTGCCACGTACAGGGCAAAAGCAGTGGTTCTCGCCACAGGGACTTACCTCAAGGCCAGGTGCATTTACGGTGAAGTCAGCGAATATACCGGACCAAACGGGCTGAAAGCGGCGAATTATCTTTCGGATTCAATGGCCGAAAACGGGATAGACATAAGAAGATTTAAGACAGGTACACCTGCAAGGGTCGATAAAAGAAGCCTGGACTTCTCAAAAATGACCGAGCAGAAGGGCGATGTACCCATAGTTCCTTTTTCATTTTCCACGGATCCGGAGAGCATACAGAAGGAGCAGGTTTCCTGCTATCTTACATATACTACACCTGAAACACACAGGATAATCAGGGAGAACATTCACCGCTCTCCCCTCTTTTCAGGCGACATTACGGGAGTCGGCCCGAGATATTGCCCGTCAATTGAGGACAAGGTCGTCAAATTCCCGGAAAAGGAGAGGCATCAGATATTTGTTGAGCCTGAAGGGCTGTACACAAACGAGATGTATCTTTCCGGTATGAGCTCTTCCCTACCTGAAGACGTTCAATATGAAATGTATAAAACAATGATCGGGCTTGAAAATGTTAAGATCATACGGAATGCGTATGCCATTGAGTATGACTGCATTGATGCCAATCAGATCAAACCAAGTCTTGAGTTCAAAGCGGTTGAGGGATTATACAGCGCAGGGCAGTTAAACGGCAGCAGCGGATATGAGGAAGCTGCAGTCCAGGGATTCATGGCAGGTGTAAATGCTTCAAGGAAGATATCCGGCAAGGACCCAATCGTACTTGACAGGAGCCAGGCATATATAGGAGTTCTGATAGATGACCTTGTTACAAAGGAAAACAAAGAACCTTACCGCATGATGACAAGCCGCGCAGAATACAGACTGCTGCTCAGGCAGGACAATGCCGATCTGCGTCTGAGGGAAGTCGGCTACGAGATTGGACTTGTCAGCAGGGAGGAATACGAACACACAGAACTCAAAAAGAAGCAGATCGCTTCAGAAGTTGAAAGAGTCAGCCAGATACCCATAGGAGCTGAGAAGAAGACACAGGACTTCCTTCTTGCGCACGGCAGTACTCCGCTGAACACTGGCGTGACGCTTGCTGAACTAATAAGAAGACCTGAACTTAGCTACAGCGAGGTTGCCGAGCTTGATCCTGACCGCCCTGCCCTTGAGACATCTGTTATAGAACAGATAGATATTGAGATCAAATATCAGGGATACATAGTCAGACAGCAGAAACAGGTTGAGAACTTTAAGCGTGTCGAACGCCGGCTGCTTGATGAGAATATCGACTATGAAAGCATTCAGGGCCTCAGGCTTGAAGCGGGCCAGAAATTAAATAAGTTCAAGCCCCGTTCCGTCGGACAGGCTTCAAGGATTTCCGGAGTTACTCCTGCAGATATTGCGGTTTTACTCATTTACCTCCAAAAGGAAGGCAGAAATCATTGATAATGTTTCACGTGAAACATTTCCGGACATATGAAATTTGAATTATTAAGGCAATTTGCCAAAGACAACAACATAGAGTTGAGTGATCACCAGATCGGGCAATTCGAAAGATTCGCAGAGATACTTATTGAAAAGAATAAGGTCATGAACCTGACAGCCATTACCGATCCTGACCAGATAGAGATCAAGCACATGATAGATTCTCTTGAAGGAGTCTTAATTATCAGGGAATTAACAGGTGGTGACTTCTCTCTTCTGGATGTCGGCTGCGGAGCAGGCTTCCCGGGCATACCGTTGAAGATAGCATTCCCGGACAATAGATTCGTTCTTTTGGATTCACTAAATAAAAGGATCAATTTTGTAAATGAAACAGTTAAAGAACTAGGCATGATAAATATTACAGGTGTTGCAGTCCGTGCTGAAGACTATAAGGAACGCGCAACATTCGATATATGTACTTCAAGAGCTGTCGCCGGTATAAATGTACTGCTCGAGTACAGCATGCCGTTTTTAAAAGTCGGCGGTTATTGTGTTCTTTATAAATCTGGTGAATATGCCGATGAATTGGAAAAAGCAGATAATGCGATCAGAATACTTGGCGGCGAGTTTTACAAAGCATATGATATTGAACTTCCGGCAAATGGCGGCAGCCGAAGCCTTGTTGTGATCAAAAAGACATCTGAAACACCAGAAAAATACCCGAGAAGAGCCGGTAAACCTTCAAAAAGCCCTTTATGATCCAAATAAAGAGAAATTTAAAACGGAGATGTTTCACGTGAAACATCTCTTTTGTTTTGGCAAAAACAAGATAGTAATATATGGATATATAAATGCAGTTATGTTACAATAAGCGGGTTCAAAGTCAAGAAAGGAGAACTCATGACAAGGATAATAGCAGTTTCCAACCAAAAAGGCGGTGTCGGAAAAACAACCACAGCCGTAAATCTGTCTGCTGCTCTTGCGGAGATGGGAAGCAAAGTGCTCCTTATAGACATGGATCCGCAGGGAAATGCGACCAGCGGAGTTGGAATTAATAAAAATGATCCGGAAAATACGATGTATGAGCTGGTCTTAGGCGATGCAGAGTATGAAGATGTTCTTATCAAGACCGAATATGATAATCTCTGGCTGATGCCGTCTGACATAAATCTTTCGGGTGTAGAGATAGAACTTCTTGAAGTGGACAGAAGAGAATACAGATTGAAGGATGTGCTTGAACCACATAAGCAGGACTTTGACTATATTCTGATAGACTGCCCGCCGTCACTTAACATGCTTACAGTAAATGCAATGACTGCTGCCGATACGGTACTCGTACCGATCCAGTGCGAGTACTATGCGCTGGAAGGACTTTCACAGCTGCTTCAGACCATAATACTTGTCAGGAAGAAGCTGAATCCGTATCTCGAGCTTGAAGGACTGGTATTTACCATGTATGACGCAAGAACAAACCTTTCGGTTCAGGTGGTAGAGAATGTAAAGAACAACATAAAGCAGAATATCTACGACACTATCATACCGAGAAACGTCAGACTTGCAGAAGCACCAAGCCACGGCATGCCGATAACCAAGTACGCGCCCAGTTCAACAGGAGCAGACAGTTACAGGCTTCTCGCCCTTGAAGTCAGGGAGAGGGGAAAAAACAAGAAAAAGAAATAGTTAACGGCTATTAAGCATAATTGCGGAAAAAGCCCGCGGGAGAAGGAATATGGCCAAAACAAAATCAGGACTCGGACGCGGATTGGACGTACTTATACCGGGTGCGTCCACGGATGTGAAAAGTGAAGTAAAAGTAAAGGAAACCACTAAATTAAAGCTTTCCCAGATAGAGCCCAACAGAAAACAGCCAAGAAAGAAATTTGATGAGGAGGCTCTGGCAGAGCTTGCCAGCTCCATACAGCAGTATGGCGTGATCGAACCGATCGTAGTCTGCAAAAGAGATGATTACTATGAGATAGTCGCAGGCGAGAGAAGGTGGAGAGCGGCTAAAAAGGCAGGACTCAAGGAGATCCCGGTCGTTCTGAAAGAATATTCAGAGAAGGAAATAGCGGAAATATCTCTTATTGAGAACATCCAGAGGGAAGACCTGAACCCGGTTGAAGAGGCAAAGGCATACAAGATCCTGATCGATGAGTATAAACTGACACAGGAAGGACTTGCCGAGCGTGTCTCAAAGAGCAGATCGGCGATAACTAATGCCCTGAGACTCCTGAAACTCCACGACAAAGTCCAGAAGATGCTGGTGGACGGTAAGATAACTGCCGGCCATGCCAGAGCGCTTCTTGCAATAGAAGACAAAGACACACAGCTCATGATCGCCCAGAAGATCATTGACGAGGGACTCAGCGTAAGACAGACGGAGGACCTGGTCAAGGCGGTCAATACACCGGTCCCTGAAAGGAAGCCGAAGATCCGCAATAATACAGCTTATAAGGATCTTGAGAGAAGACTTACGGAAGTCATGGGTACTAAAGTAAGGATCAGGCAGAGCGAAGAAGGCAAAGGAAAAGTTGAGATCAGTTATTATTCTGAAGAGCAGCTCGATACGATCTATAAAGTGATCAATAAGGGCACCCTTTGACCCGGAAAGGAGCATAAGAACAGATGAATCCTACATCAATGCCTATAATCCTTATAATCGCAGCGGTTCTTGCAGCGGTGCTCATAGCAGTGGTCATCGTCCTTATCGTCAGGACCAAAAAACTGAACGACAGACTGGACCTGTTCCTGGGCGGACAGACCGGGGAAAGCCTTGAAGGCTCCATACTTGACAAGTTTACCAGGATGAAAGTACTGGAGGAAAAGGATGCAGTTGAGGACAAGGCGATAAGGGATATTTATAAGCGCCTCAGAAAAACGTACCAGAAAATAGGGACTGTAAAGTATGACGCTTATATGGGAAACGGCGGCAGTTTAAGTTTCGCGCTGGCGCTCCTGGACGAGGATAACACCGGGATCATATTAAATGTAATGAACAGCAGTGAAGGAAGTTACTGCTATCTGAAAGAAATAGAAAACGGCAGATGTGACATTGCGCTCGGACGTGAAGAGGCTGAGGCACTGGACATTGCCATGTATGCAAAG
>JAZOAJ010000309.1:0-4290 GCA_045595385.1 Lachnospiraceae bacterium
GATATATGGATAATCCAGCTGGGAATTGAACGGCTCGTCATGCTTCGGGATGCCGACAACATGGAACATCTCGATAATGTCTTTATATGCGAGCGCGTTGTTGAGCACATTGCCCTCCGCTGTCTCCAGATGGACAAAATCAAACAGCAGTTTTACATGATCTGAATAGACTGCATTTACGATCTCAGCACCTGCTGCCGAAGAATGCAGGTAAGCTGTCTGGTGCTCGATCACATTATTGATAGGCTCAATAAGGAAAATGATGTCTTCCTTCTCTCCCAGGTCCGCAAGTCTCTTGGCATTTTCAAGGAGCAAAAGCTTCGGGTCATCATGATCACTTGTTTTAAATCCTCCTAGGACAGCTATCCTTTTCATGCCGAGCTGCTTTGCATATCCGACAGTCTTTTTTATGGCAGGTTCTATAACGTTCCAACGTTTATTGAGCGTGGTTTCAAATGCCCTGTCTGCCGAGCAGGCTATAAGGGGGATCTCGTATTTCTGGGATGCATCAACAGCTTTCCCCAGATCATATCCGTCAAGTATCCCGTATATGTCCACCCCATTGTATCCCGTTTCAGCTGCGATCCTGATACGTTCTTCGATAGGAAGCCCCGGCAGTGCAACATTAACAGACAACGTAAATTTCATATTGCCTCCTTTTTATATGGCATACTTCATTAAGCCATTTTGCGTATCATGTCCCTGATCGCTTCTGTCCTCGGCGGCACATTTGCATGGATGTCGGGACCTGTCAGGCGCTCTATACGGATCGTTTTATCTGCTGCCTCGGATATCTGAGCGAACACTTCCGCTCCATATCCGCCGGTCCTTCTTGACTCGTGCAGGATGAGGACTCTGCCGGTTTTATTAGCTGAATTCATTATCGTATTGATATCAAGAGGGAGTATTGTGCGCAGGTCGACTACCTCAGCACATACACCTTCCTTTTCAAGTTCGTCTGCAGCATCCAGAGCGCGGTTTACCATGTTGCCCCATGCAATGACCGTAACATCGCTTCCTTCTTTCTTTACGTCTGCTTTTCCGAGCGGCGTATAGAATTCTTCATCCGGTATCTCCTCCGGTATCTGCTCTCCATGCAGCATTACATTATGCATGAGGAACAGCACAGGATAGTCATCCCTTATGGATGACTTCATGAGTCCGTATGCATCCTTCGCACCTGAAGGAAGAACTATCTTCAGTCCGGGAGTGCTCGCATATATCGGCTCGACGCACTCCTGCTGGGCAGGCTCGCCTTCCCTATCCCCGCCGTACGGTGCCATGACTACAAGCGGGAATTTCAGTCCGCCGTTATGAGCGGCTCCGCGGCAGCCTCCGTAGATCAGATGTTCACCGGCAGTGATTATGAAATCTCCTATCATGACTTCCGCGATAGGGCGCATGCCGAACATGGCTGCCCCGACTGCCGAGCCGAGTATCGATGACTCAGCGATAGGCGTTTCGATGACCCTTTCTTCGGAGAACTCATCCAAAAGTCCTTTGCATACCCTGTTATTGCCGGAACGGTTGCGGTAAATGCCAATATCCTCACCAATGCAGAACACTGTGGGGTCTTTTCGCATCTCTTCTCTGATGGCCCGGTTGATGGCCTCGGCATATGTCAGCTTCATCTCTCTTCCCTCCACATCATGTCCACAGCCTTCTGCTGTTCGTTTACAACCTCATCGATCTCGATAGGGGGACGACCTGCCGCCCATTCGTAAGCAGCCTGTGCCTCTTTTTCGCACTCTTCTTTTATTTTGAGTATCTCTTCACTGCTGACCTGCCATCTGTCTTTCAGATGGTTTTCCATTATCAATACCGGATCATGCTTTATCCAATAGCTGCGGTCAACATCCCTGCGGTACTCATCCTCGTCATCTATGGTATGCGGACCCATACGGAAGGTCTTGGCAACGATGGCGGAAGGACCATTGCCGCTGCGTGCGTATTCCGCTGCTTCGGAAACGGCCTGGGCCACTTCGAGCATGTCGTTTCCGTCTATAACTTTTACAGGTATGTTGAATGTCTTTGGAAGATCCGCAAATGAGTCAACCGCAATATTTCTGTCCATTGTTGTCGACATCGCGTAGTTATTGTTCCTGATCAGGATTATCAGGGGAAGTTTCTTTAATTTTGCAAGATTCATTGTCTCATAGAAGTCGCCCTTGCTTGTGGCTCCGTCGCCGGCAAGGAACAGGACAACGCGGCCTGTCTTCTGCATCTTCTGGGCAAGTGCCGCGCCAGCGCATATGACTGCATCGGCTCCTATAAGAGAACTGGTGGTACCGATGACGCCGTGTTCCACATCGGTCCAGGAATTGGGATATCCATACGTGATCGGGTTACTGATGCCTTTGCGGTAAAACCACCCTGCCATGATATCCTCGGGAGAATAAGCTCCGCGTATCCTGAGATTTGCCGCATCTCCCCTGAAATAGCAGCTTATGATGTCCGTATCCTCGAGTCCGAAGAGTGAGCCGATGGAAATAGCCTCTTCTCCCAGATCACGCACGATGCGGCCGCCGTTATTCCAGATAGTAGCCTGGGCAGTCCTGCTCATGAAGAGTTCTCGGAACATCTTAAGAGCTTTTTCGCGGTCTGTTTCACAAATCCGTAGTGCCATGATCGTTCATCTCCTCCTTAAATGGTGCTGATCAAACTGTCATGGTCTCCCTGCAATTTTTATTCCTTATTCGCCGCTTTCCATTTTTTATATCTATTTTCGATACTGCAGTCCGGATTCGGATAGATCCTGCACTGAATTGCGCGCATCCGGTATGAGCCCATGTATCTGTCATGCTCTCCGTCAAGATATGTCAGCATGTTGACATTTGATTCATCCCAGCCATATCCCGGTGCCCCGGCTTCCGGATACCACCACCCATACTGGCAGCTGACAACATCTTTTTTCATTCCGGGCTTAAATGCAGCCTTCTGGGTTATCCTGCCCTTTTCATTTTCTATCCATACCCAGCTGCCTTCCTTTATGCCGTATTTTTCCGCAGTCTCGGGATGCATGAAAACAAGAGGATACGGTTCTCTATCCCGCAGGGATCTGATCTGCCTGTAAGCTGTAAGGAAATAAGGCTGCTGCCTTCCGCCGGTTATCAGTATCAGCGGATACTTGTCACCGATGTCAGGAGAACTGACAAATGTGCCCTGCGGTTCATGCCATGAAGGCAGAGGGTCAAGCCCGTAGCTTTTCATGACTTCTGATGCGAACTCGTATTTATGGGACGGTGTTTTGAAACCCCTGTTTCTGTAATTGTAATATGTGCGTTCAGGTGCAATGAATCCCTGCTTGCGCAGATAATCAAGCGTGTACCCGGCCAGCTCAGGCCTTCGCTCTTTCATGATCTTTATCTGTGCTTCCATCATCTCCCGATGATCATCGTATCCATAATTCCAACCGGCTTTCCTGCACAGTTCTATGAAGAACTCTTCATCACTCCTGCACTCTGCAGTCTGTATCACCTTCTGCTGGGACAGGAGCACCTGGTCACCGAATTCAGGCATTGCAAATACGCAATCAACCTCCGGCCACATGGCAGCCGGAAGGACAATGTCCGCCAGTTCCGCGGTCGGCGTCATGAAATGATCCATGCATACAAGAAAATCCAGTGCCATCAGGCACTCTCTGGAATGCCCTGCATCCGCCAGCGATATCAGCGTGTTGTTTGCGTTTATGAACATGCCCCTTATCTTATACGGCTTACCCGTGCGTGCAGCCTCCAGCACATTCCAGGGATGGGCAATGCAGTCCTGTATCAGGTATGCATGTCCTTCTGTAAGGGCAATGTCTCTTTTATCCTGCGGGAGCTCATTTGACAGGGGCAGACCTGCCGGAGCAATTTCCTTGCTCTCAACAAATCCTCCCGGAACATCATAGTTTCCTGTTATTGCCGGGATCATGTGTATGGCGCGGCTTGTATCCATTGAGTTGGTGCTCTGCTCAAACGCGCATCCCTGTTCAAGGGCGAGCGGTTTTGTACTGCCGATCCAACGGGCAGCTTTTATGATCTGCTCTGCCGGTATGCCGGTTATGCGGGACACCTCTTCTACCGGGTATTCCCTGCAGCGGGTCTTAAGTTCTTCGAACCCCACCGTGTAGTTATCAATGAAATCATGGTCCACGCAGTCTTCACTGATCAGAAGGTTCAGTATGCACAGAGCCAGGGCCCCGTCTGTACCCGGCCTTATCTGCAGCCAGATCTTCGCCTTCAATGCAAGTTCCGTAGGCATCGGATCCACAACAAGGAGCGGTATGTCTTCCTTGACGGCGTCCTT
>JAZOAJ010000310.1:0-4637 GCA_045595385.1 Lachnospiraceae bacterium
CGATCCGACTTATATCCTTGGCTGTACAAGGATCCACGTTTCAAGACTCAGCAAACAGCTGCGGGACAGCAAGAAGAAATCAGCAGAGGGCTAAGCGTAGTCATTAAAAAAGCATATTAATGAAAGACTGCAGTTTAAACAAAAACTGCAGTCTTTTTTTGTGCAGAAAAAAATACAATAGTGTAACCTGAGGATACATCTTGAAAATCCGGTGGTTGATAGAATTTTCACATAATCACGGACATATCTATTGTTTTCATGATCGGAGACGTCAAAGTGGAAAGGTATAAATACAGCACGGATCACAATGAAATGAAGAGACGCTGGGATGTGACCCTGGCAGAAATGGATAAGCAGGGGATCGACTGCCTTATCCTTTATGCGACTGTCGGCAGACTGAACGGATCCATGATGTACCTGACGGATGTATTTACCTCCGGCAGTTATCCCCACTGCGGCATGTTCAGCAGGGACGGCATTTTTCTGTTTGGGCATGGCTTCAAAGGAGGGACCATGGTGCCGGCAGAAAAGCTCGGTCTGATAAATATCACGGAGAATATCGGACTTCCGATCACTCCGACAATGTGCTTTGCGGACGATGGTTTCCCTGCAGAGATGGAGAGGATCATAAAGAGCCGCGGATATAAAAAGATCGGTTTCGTTGACATGGCTAAAACAGCCGCGTCCATTTACAAGTATCTGAGGGAAAACCTTCCTGACTGTGAATTTGTAAATGCCACGGACATGATGGACCGGATCAAGGCAGTGAAGTCTGAATATGACATTCAGCGCTGGAAAGAAGCGATAGATACTGTCGAAAAAGTCTTCGCGGAATTTCCTTCCGTAGTGAAGCCCGGCATGACAGAACATCAGGTTGTCTGCGAGATGGAATACATAGCCAGGTCATATGACTGCCCGGTTACCAGCATCATGATGGGATCAGACCCAAAAAAACCGGTCAAGAGCCCTGACATGTACAGAAATAAAGTCATAGAAAAGAACGATTACATCAATTTTCTCCTTGAGCTGGCTGCCCCCGGCGGACTGTGGTGCGAGATCGCAAGGATATTCAGCCTTGGCGAGCCGAGTTCTGAAATGCGTAAAGCTGATAAGGATTCAGTGGAGCTTCAAGCGCTGATCGCCAAAAATGCTGTGCCTGGCGCAAGTCCTGCCGAGCTTTTCGCATTGCTTAACAGCAACCTCACCGACCGGGGATACCGGCCGGAAACCAGGATATTTGCCCATGGCCAGGGCTACGATATCGTGGAGCGTCCGATCTTCTGCAAAGAAGAGACCATGGAATTGAAGGAGAACATGATAGTGGCTATTCACCCGTCATGCGGAAATGCGGACGCATACTGCGGCAATACAGATGATTATCTGATCACGAAGAACGGTGCGGTAAGGCTTAATACCCTTCCCAGCGGAATATGGGTCATCTAGGCAGGGGATAAGATGGAGATCAGGAAAATAGTTTTTTTTACCAATAATAAGCCTAACGGATTTCCGTTCAATGAAGCTCAGGCGGAAAGAATAAGAGAAGCATCAAATGGAGCGGAGCTCGTATTCACGGGAATAGACGAGGAAAAGCTTCTTGCTGAAGCGACTGACTGCGACGCTGCAGTGGCTCAGAACAATTTCCCTCTTCCAAAAAGCTTTTTTGAAAAAGCCGGGCAGCTTAAATGGGTTCACTGCCTCATGTCAGGAGTGGACAGGATGGATATTCCGGAGGGAGTGATCCTTACTTCTACCAAAGGCACGCATGGCGTCCCCATTTCAGAGCATGTTCTTGCGATGATGCTTTTTGCAGCAAGAAAACTCGGGACCGCCAGAGATAACCAGCATGCAAAACGGTGGGAGCGCATCCCGCAGCTGACAGAGCTGAACGGCGCCACTGCCGGGATCGTAGGCCTCGGAAACATCGGCAGCGAGGTTGCATCACTGCTTTCGAGGATAGGGATGAATGTTGTTGCCACCAGCCGTTCAGTCCCTTCCGAAGAAAGGATGGCAGTCATTTCTGAATACTATCCGCGGGAACGCTTCGATGAATTCCTGGCAGCATGTGACTATGTCATCCTGAATGTCCCGCTGACAGATGAAAGCAGGCACATGTTTTCCAAAGAGCAGTTCGGAAAAATGAAGGATAGTGCCTGGATCATCAACGTGGCGAGAGGAGCCGTCATAAACGAAGCGGATCTGATAGAAGCGCTGAACAGCGGCAGTATTGCCGGGGCATGTCTGGATGTTGCTGAAACCGAACCCCTGCCGGAAAACAGCCTGCTGTGGGAAATGGAAAATGTACTGATCACTCCACATGTTGCAAACAGTACTCCCCGAAAGATGGAGAGGATAACAGACCTGCTCGAGGATAACATTAAGCGCTTTGTAAAAGACGAACCGCTGCTTTATGTGGAAAGGCACGATTGAAAATGTGTATTTTCAGACTAAAGCAAAGTCTGTGAAATAAATAATGCTGTAAAGCAAAATAAAGAAAAGGAGATAACCATGAAAACAAAAAGAATCTTGTCACTTGTTTTAGCAGTTGTGCTGGCGGGATCTCTCTTGGCAGCATGTGGCGGCGGAGGCGGTGCTACAACAACAGCAGCCCCTGCGGAAACAACAGCAGCTCCGGCAGAAACAACAGCTGCACCTGCTGAGACTGAAGCTCCTGTGGAAGAGACCACCACGCAGGAAGTCCTTCAGGAGTTCGATCACAAGGACCTCGTAGTCGGAATCACTGCTGATCCTAAATACTGGGATCCGTGGTCAGACTTCAACCAGGGCAGAAGAGATACCATCCCGGTCATCTATCAGTGCCTTGCTTCCTATGTTCCCGATCTTGAAGGCGGGGATGTTATCGAGTATCTCGTTTTGGCGGAAAGTTATGAAAATACCGCACCCGATGAGTGGACTGTCAAGATAAGGGAAAACATCGTTGATACAGCCGGCAACAAGTTCGATGCTAACGATGTTAAGTTCTGTCTTGATACTGCAAGAGAAAGAGGAATCTGGGCAGAGCTGAACGCAGTTGATGACATTATCGTAGAGGACGACTACACAGTAGTCTTCAAGACAAACAAAAACCTTAAGGTCGGTGACTTCCAGAACATCCTTACCAACTTCCCGATGGTTACTCAGGAGGCTTATGAGGCATCTGCAGATGCGATGGTCAGCATGCCTGTCGGAACTACAGGATATGTAATGGAAAGCTATACAGCCGGCGAGAGCGTTGTGTTCAAGAAGGCTGATTCATATTGGAACGACGCTGCTAACGAGTCACAGGATCCTGCCGAAGGATACTGCCCTTGGTATGACTGCAGGATACTTGATACCATCACTTTCAAGTTCATTACAGACGACTCGGCAATGTCAATAGCACTTGAGAACGGAGAGATCGATATCACCTCCAACCTCAGCGCAGCAAACGCGACAGTACTTCAGGCAAATCCTGATTTCGCAGTAGGCACACGTCCCGGAAACATGTACGGAATTTCCTTCAACGTTTCTGATACATCACCTACAAAGAACATCAACCTGAGGCAGGCGATCGCCTATGGAGTTGATGCAGCAGGCGTTCTTCAGCTGGCAGCATCAGGTGCAGGCACCATCCTTAAGGCATGGGCATATCCTACATACACTGACTGGCAGGATGACTGGGATACCGCCGATTACTTCGGATATGACCTCGCAAAAGCTCAGGAATATCTTAACAAGTACTATGAGGAGACAGGCACTACTGCAGCTGATCTTCACATCCGTCTCCTTACACAGAGCAGCAGATCCGACAGCAAGATTGCAGAGGCTATTCAGGGATTCATAGTTGCCCTTACAGGAAATGAGAACTGTGTTGAGATAGTTGGCGTTGAGCGTACAGTTTACGAGTCCATGTGGGAAGCAGATGACACATTTGATGTCCTCCTTCTCTATGGCCAGACCGATACACGTACAACTTGCTGCTATACCTGGAGCCGTCAGGCAAATCAGGAAAAGACCATGAGCGGAAATGACGTATGGCATTCAAAAGATGATGAGGGCCAGAGGCTCCTTCAGCTCGCGATCAATGTTGACACCCACTCAGACCAGACAGTTGCCGATTTCCAGAAGTATATCAACGATCAGGTATATATCAAGAACCTGTTCTCAATCGACACATTTATCGTAGGCAAGAGCTGGATAAGCAATATCGGACATTTCTCCGGTTACAAGGATGCTCTTCCTGTATGCACACTCAGATTTGACTGGGCTAATTCAGGCAAATAATTGAAATGACATTTTGATGCGCTGCCTGTGACTTAAGTCGCAGGCAGCGCGGTGCCGCTGATTAAAGAAACGTTATCTGTGAAAGGATGCGTACCATGATCCGTTATATCATAAAAAGAATTCTAATGATCATTCCGGTCGTGCTTGCGGTGGCGATAATAATATTCACCGTAATGTATTTCGCCCCCGGCGACAGGGTAAGCATGACGCTTGGACCCGGCGCGACTGCGGAAGATATCTATGCTCTAAGAGAACAACTGGGACTGAACGACCCTTATCTTGTACAGCTGGGAAAGTTCCTGTTCCAGACATTCATAAAATTTGATTTCGGAACATCTTACATAAGCGGGCTTCCTGTAGAAGTCGGAGGCCAAGCG
>JAZOAJ010000311.1:0-16574 GCA_045595385.1 Lachnospiraceae bacterium
CATGAAAAATCCCACAGGGCTATCTATACACCGGGACCGGCGTTTGTCAACGTTCTGTCTCCCTGCCCCAGAGGCTGGCAGTATCCGACGGAAGACCTGGCGCTTTTATGCAAAATGGCGGTGGATACCTGTGTATGGCCCATGTATGAAGTGATCGAAGGAAAATGGTATCTCAATTACGAACCGAAAACAAAACTTCCTGTGGAAGAGTTTATGAAACTGCAGGGCCGGTTCCGTCACTGCTTTAAGCCGGGCAATGAATGGACCATCGAAGAAGCCCAGAAATATGTAGACATGAAGTGGGAAAAACTCCTCGCAAAGTGTTCTGACTGATAAATGTTTGATCATAAAGAAGAGAAAAAAGTTGAATATCTTGAGCTGATATATGATCTGATCTTTGTTTATCTGATCGGCAGGAACAGCTCGCTCGTACAGCATACAGAAGGAGGGTTCATTAACTGGACCCTCTTTGTTACATATGTCCTCTGTACGCTCATAGCCATACAGATATGGGGCTATTCCACTTTCTACATCAACAGATTCGGAAAAAACGGTATCAAGGATCACATCTTTATTTTCGTCAATATGTATCTCCTGTACTTCATGGCTGAATCCACCCGGACTGACTGGCAGTCATATTATTACAGGTACAACACTGCATGGGGCCTTATCCTGTTAAATATCGCTCTGCAGTATTTCCTTACATACAAAAAGACTTCCTCTGCCGCTCCCTGGGAAAACGAGCATCTGTTATGGCACTTTAGAACCCTGGTCATCCAGGCTGCGATCGTGTTTGCTTCGATCATTTTATATTCATTCACAGGACTTCCTCTGGCACCTGCAGCAATGGTGTTTGGTCTTGTGATGACAATATGCTCCAAAAGGATAAACAGCCTGGTCTCTGTAGACTTCTCACATCTTGCCGAGCGTGCCATGCTGTATGTAGTCTTTACATTCGGCGAGATGATAATAGTCATAGCCGGATACTTTTCGGGTCCTTTCAGCTTTAACCTTGTCTACTTTTCACTGTTTGCTTTTCTCATTGCCGCAGGGCTGTTTCTCAGCTATGAGATATTTTACGATCATCTGATCGACAGGGAAATGCAGACAGACGGAGCAGGGTACATGGCCATACATATTTTTATCATATTTGCGCTGAACAGCATTACCATGGGGCTGGAGTTCATGCCGGAACAGGAAATACATTCGCTTCCCAAGACACTTTATCTGATCGGTGCAATGCTGATGTTCTATGTCTTCCTTTTCCTGCTCGGAAGATATACCGGAAAACAGACAAGACCGCCCCTGTCTTTCATACTGAAAGTCAGCCTTATAGGTGTTTCATTTATCGTTCTCATGATAATCCTCAGGGACGTAATGTATGTCAATATAGCTGTGCCGGCAGTCTATGTTTACATTGTTTTTGCTGTGCTCGTAAATTTCAGGAAGAAACATAAAAAAGCCTGAAGACACGTCCAAAGGTTTTTATGTTTGACATAAACACGGTTTTTGCGTATAATTAATCGGATTGTTTGTATCAATCGCACAATGAAAATTGAATAAGGAGGTGTACCTCGTATGAGTCCAATAATTGCTATTATTGTTGGAGTCGCAGCTTTCCTGCTGGGTGCAGTCATCTTCTGGTTTTTATCTAAAAATAATTTCAAGAACAATTATGATAAAAAGATAGGCAGTGCAGAGGAGAGATCCAGGGCAATACTGGATGATGCAGTAAAACAGGCAGAATCAAAGAAGCGTGAAGCTCTAATCGAAGTAAAGGAAGAGTCGTTAAGAACCAAAAACGAGCTAGAGAAGGAAGCAAGGGAACGCAGAGCTGAACTCCAGAAATACGAGAAACGTGTTCTTCAGAAAGAAGAAGACGTCGACAAGAAAAACGAGGCTGTTGAGAGACTTCAGAGAAGCCTGAACGATAAACATCAGGCCATTGACAGACAGAAGGAAGAACTTAAGGCTGTCAGTGAGCAGAGGCGTTTGGAGCTTGAAAGGATCTCGGGATTAACCTCCGACCAGGCAAAAGAACTTCTGCTTAAGACCGTCGAGGAAGACGTGAAGGCGGACATGGCAAAAATGGTCAAGGAACTTGAGGTAAGGGCAAGGGAAGAGGCCGATGCAAAAGCCAAGGAACTTGTGATCAACTCAATCCAGAGGACCGCAGTAGATCATATAGCCGAAGCCACAATAACAGTTGTTCAGCTGCCGAATGATGAAATGAAAGGCCGTATCATTGGACGTGAAGGCAGAAATATCCGCGCGATCGAGACAATGACCGGAGTCGATCTTATTATAGACGATACTCCTGAAGCCGTTATTTTATCAGGATTTGACCCTGTCAGACGTGAGGTCGCAAGAATAGCTCTTGAAAAACTGATCGTCGACGGAAGAATCCATCCTGCAAGAATAGAGGAAACTGTAGAAAAAGCCCAGAAGGAAGTAGAAAAGAACATTAAGGAAGCCGGTGAGGCTGCGGTTCTTGAGGCAGGTGTTCACGGACTTCATCCTGAACTTGTCAAACTTCTAGGCAGAATGAGATACAGGACCAGCTACGGACAGAATGCCCTCAAGCATTCAATCGAAGTAGCTCATCTTTGCGGATTACTGGCCGGAGAGATCGGATGTGACGTGAGACTGGCAAAGCGTGCAGGTCTTCTGCATGACATAGGAAAAGCCATAGACCATGAGGTCAGCGGTTCACACATCCAGCTTGGTGTTGACATTTGTAAGAAGTACAAAGAGAATCATGTGGTCATCAATTCAGTTGCTTCACATCACGGCGACTGTGAACCCGAGTCTCTGATCGCCTGCATTGTACAGGCTGCGGACGCCATCAGCGCTGCAAGGCCCGGAGCAAGAAGAGAGGCGATGGATGCTTATACCACAAGGCTCTCCCAGCTTGAGGAGATCTGCAATGCCCACAAGGGTGTTGATAAATCATTTGCCATCCAGGCCGGCCGCGAGGTCAGGGTCATGGTTGTACCTGATAAGATCGATGATGCCAACATGGTGCTTCTCGGCAGAGATATCGTTAAGGAGATCGAGAACAGTCTCGAGTATCCCGGACAGATCAAGGTCAATATCATACGTGAGTCAAGAGTGGTTGACTACGCAAAATAAGCCTTACATTAAACAGACATGGAATTGCTCCATGTCTGTTTTTTTATAGTACATTGATTATCACATTTTTATGATTGTAATTACAATTAAATTGTGATAATATGCTTAAAGTTGTTATTTAGTTTTTTTATTTCCGGAGGGAACATTTATGTCGTTGGAATTATCAAGAAAAGCGTTATCAGTCAAGCCATCTTCAACACTTGCCATTACCGCAAAAGCAAATGAACTCAGGGCTGCAGGTGAAGATGTTGTGGGATTTGCTGCAGGAGAGCCTGATTTCCCCACACCTGCACATATATGTGAAGCTGCAAAGAAAGCCATTGATGACGGCTTTACAAAATATACTCCCGCATCCGGAACCGCTGAACTTAAGAAAGCGATATCAGACAAATTCCTGAAGGTTAACGGCATATCATATGCTCCGGGCCAGATCGTCATATCAAACGGCGGAAAGCACAGCCTTACTAATACATTTGAAGCGCTTCTGAACTATGGTGATGAAGTGATCATACCCGCGCCTTACTGGCTCAGCTATCCCGAGATAGTCAAGCTTGCAGGCGGTGTCCCTGTCATCATCAGGGCTGAGAAGGAAGCATCATATAAAGTGACTGCTGAACAGATCGAGGCTGCATGCACTGAAAAGACAAAGGCTCTAGTCCTTAATTCACCAAACAATCCTACCGGAATGATCTATACAAAGGAAGAGCTCCAGGCCATCGCTGAAGTCGCGATAAGAAAGAACTTCTATGTAGTGTCAGACGAGATATATGAAAACCTTTACTATGTGGAAGGCAAAAATGCAAGCATCGCGTCTCTTGGCGAAGAGATCTACAACAGGACCATTACCGTAAACGGTCTTGCCAAGAGTTATGCAATGACAGGCTGGAGGATAGGATACCTCGGAGCACCTGCTGAAATTGCAAAATGCATCAGCAGCATCCAGTCCCATCAGACATCCAATCCGAACTCCATTGCGCAGAAAGCCGCGCTTGCCGCGATCGAAGGAGATCAGCAGTGTGTTGCTGAGATGAACAAGGCATTTGATGAGCGCAGGCAGTACATGTATAAGAGGGTGTGTGATACACCATACATTTCATGCATTGAGCCGAAAGGCGCCTTCTATGTATTTGTGGACATGAGCGAGATCATCGGAAAGAAATACAAGGGCAGGGAGATCACCTGCGCTGCGGACATGGCTGAGATCCTCATATCGGATTACTGTGTCGCTATCGTACCTTGTGCTGATTTCGGTTTCGCAGATCATTTCAGGATGTCCTATGCGATCTCGGTAGAGAAGATCAAAAAGGGCATGGACCGCATAGAACAGTTCATATCAGATTTGGAAGACTGAGAGGTTTCAAATGGCCAAAATAGGTTTTATCGGCATGGGCAACATGGGTTATGCCTTCGCCAAAGGCCTTCTTTCGGAATATGATCCGGAAGACATGATGTTCTCATGTAAGACTGAAGAAAAGAAAGAAAAAGTTTCTGCCGAGCTTGGAATAATGGCTGCGGGCAGCAACAGCGAGCTTGTACATGCATCTGATATCATCATACTTGCAGTAAAACCGCAGATGTATGATGAAGTTTTTGAAGACATACGCGATGTCGTAAGAGATGGGATGATCTTCATCTCTCTTGCGCCCGGAGTAACTACAGGGTATATCCGCAGCGCTTTGGGCGGAAAGCCCAGGGTTGTTAGAGCAATGCCGAACACTCCGGCCCTCATAGGATATGGAGTCACAGGCGTCGCATATGATGAAGATGCATTCAGCAATGACGAGATCAAGGTGATAGATCAGATCTTTTCTTCTGTGGGCACTTTTGAAAAAGTTGATGAAGACCAGATCAGCGCTGTCGTATGCGCAAGCGGAAGCTCTCCGGCTTATGTATACATGTTCATCGATGCTCTTGCTAAGGCATGCGCTTCAAAGGGACTTGATGAGATCGAAGCCAGAAAGCTTGCAGCCGGAGCAGTTGTCGGCGCGGGAATGATGGTGCTGCGCACAGGAGAAGAGCCTGAAAGCCTCAAATTGAAGGTTTGCTCAAAAGGCGGAACAACGATCGCCGGAGTCGGGAAACTGGAGGAAATGGGCTTTGCAGACGCCATTTCGGCAGCTACGGATGCCTGCCACGCAAGAAGCGAAGAATTATCCAAATAAAAATCACAGAGAAATGAAAAGGAGCTGCAGTGTTCTGCAGCTCCTTGTTTTATGCCAACTATTGTCATCAATAGGTCTTAGATGATGAGATGTACCATGTATCACCCTGTTTTACCCAGACCCATGTGGCATCAAGTTTCTGGTTATCGTCAGAATAACTGGGATCAGTAAATGTTATGTCAAGCTTATAACTAATATCTACGGTAAAGCAGTCATCTGAATATTTTGTATAGTTTTTGGCCTCAAATTTGGAGAACTCAAAATCATCGATGTACTCGAAGTTATAGAGCCATGGGTTGATCGGATCATATGTTTCACCGTCAAATTCTCCGCCGAAGAGGAAAGCAGCCAATTCGCAGCCGTCAACGATGTAGTCTTCAAGGTCAAATGAATTGTAAATGAACCAAAGGGCATATGAACGGAGTCCCGCCTCAACCCGGTCTTTAACGCTGTCAATAAACTCCTGTGAAGCCTGGCCGCCTGCGACAAATGAATTCTCAGTCTGTGAGAAAACAAGGTTCGCGCCTGTAGCGTCAGTTCCCGAAACATCTATGGCATCGCCTACGACCTTGACATTGTATGTTGAATATGTCGGAGGTGAAGCTATGAACTGACTTGAGGTCCGGAGCACTTCAGGCACTCCCGTACCGGATATCATGGATTCACCAAGTTCCGTTCCGTTTACGATGACTTTTGAAGCTTCAGGGACCAGGATCGAATATGTCTTTACATCTGTAAATGCCTTAGACGTGTCAATGGAAGAGAGCACCCAGGGAGAAAGCCCGAACGTGCCTTTTTCACCTTTTTTGAGATCGATGGTGGCTACAGGCATGTTGTCGGCAGTAAGCCTGTAGGATGTAAGCTCACTGGTCGAACGGGAAGGATCTTCAATAAATGATATCTTCTTGCCCTGTACAGAATTGATAAAGGCATCCTCGTAGTTGAGGATAGCAGTGCTCTGATTCACTATGGATGAATTCTCATCAAGAAATGCTCTCAGTTTTTCCGGTGTCTCGAACTGCTTTACAACATCGGCAGCCACATTTGCAGGCTGATTCTCTTCGAATTTCTTAAGGAACGAGTTGAGTACCAGCGATGTGACGATGACACCGATCAGCAGGATGGCGGAGTAGATGATCAGGAATTTGCCGAATCCGCCAATTCCTTTTTTCCTGTTCTTCTTACTCTTTGCTTTTTTGCCGCTGCTTTTCTTCTGCTGGGAAGCAGGGCGCTTTTTAGGGGCAGAAGAACTGCCGGAACTGCGGTGTTTTGCTTCAAGGACCTCTGAATAACTCTTAGAGGAGGAAGCAACAACCTCGCTGCCTTCCGCAGATGATCTTGTATGACCTGAAGATCTGCCTGAAGAAGGGCGCTGCTGGTCAGAAGGACGCTGCCTGGCAGGTGCCCCTGAAGAAGGGCGCTGTCTTACAGGCGCTCCGGTGGACGGGCGCTGCCTGGGCGCGGTGCCTGAAGCAGAACTCTGACGCGGGCTCTGTCCGGATGATGTGCGCGGCCTGGATGAGCTCACAGGTATGTCTGTTACGTCAACAGATGTGACCCTTGCTCTGGAAGCGCTTCTCATGCCTGTTGCAACGCGTTCGCTGCGGGGCTTGTTTAATGAAGGATTGTCATCAACAGAAGAGAGCAGTCCATCCTCTGCATCATACTCGGTGCTCGTGCCTTCCTGGTACATGCGCCTTATCTCATCATTCATTTCTTTGATTCGTGTATTACGGGTATCGTTTTCCATTTATTTTGTCCTTATAAGATCAGTTTATTCCAGAACGAGCCATGAAGTAGGGCATTTACGGGGACCGGTGGGTGAGTACGGATGGTTGATGATCTGATCCTGATAGACCATCTGAGTTGATGTTCCGCCATCCATTGCGGCTGCATTTACTGCACCGTACTCAAGCATGGTATATGCAAGATCCTTGAATGTTGCACCTAATGAGTTCGCCTGCCTTCCGTCAACAACGAGAAGGAGCACAGCACCATCCTCACGCTGGCCGATGGCTGTACGCGGGTTTTTTCCGCCGCCGTAGGTTGCTGAATTGGGCACTTCATTTACAAGGGCTTCTCCGTCCTTTACAAGAAACGGTCCAGTATTGTGAACGCAGTATATTGCATCCCTGACTCCCATCTCTTCAGCCTGGGCAAGCGTTATGTTGCCGATGAAGAATACGTTATCTTTGGTAAACCCGCAAAGATGATAAGGCTCATCGCCAAAATCATCCATGATATGAACCTGGCCTTCGGAATAAACTGCGCCAAGAGGTCTTGCAGTGAATGAACTGTTCGCTCCGTTATCAATGAAGTCGCCGCCGTTTACGCCGCCTATTATGCTGTAGCCCATGTCTTTATATCTGTCGATAATGCCCTGGACTGTGGTTCCCTGGAACTCACCGAATTCACCGATAGTCCCGCAGAAAACCTTGGACGGGTCGTGGACTATCATGAGCTTGCCTTTGAATGAACCGCCGGTCACATCAATGATCTCGATGTCCTTTTCAACGGCCTGCTCATCGATCTTGATGAGCTCGGTATTGCTTGTCTCTCCTTCAGCAAGCTCGACCATGTCGCTGGAGGTCATGATATCCTGAACTTCTTCCTCGGAAAGGAACATGCTGCCAAGGAATCCCATGCGGCTGGTCTCATTTACAGAACGGACAAAAAGAACTTTCGCTGACTGGGAAGGACCTTTTTCCATTATGTAAACAACAATTATGCATAATACGAGCAGAGCTGCGACAGTAACGCCTAAAACTGCCAGGACCTTTCCTATGATCTTAAGAACTTTCATTAAAATTCTCCTAAATGATTACACAATATAGTGCATTAATATTCAAGATATAATACCTTATTTAGTAGTAAAAGTAAACTGAAAAGCGGTTAAAAAGCAATGAACAAACTGTGAATGGCTTTTGTTTGATAACCTGCCTTTTTTATGCTATCATATCCGAACACGATCCCTGTGTCTGCTCATGTTCCGTGCAGACATATTCAAATCCGGCAACTGAATACCTATAAGGAGGACTGCATATGATATGCAAGGTTTCCAGCGCTGACCTTTTTGGTGCCGGCGTATTTGATGTATGTGTAGAAGCTGATGTGGCAGGAGGGCTTCCCGGCTTTTACATGGTCGGACTGCCCTCAAATGAAGTCCGTGAAGCAAAGGAAAGAGTGATCAGAGCCATCGTAAACTCCGGTTTTTCTTTCCCGGCAAGGAAAGTTACCATCAACCTTTCTCCTGCCTACATTCCCAAACGGGGATCGGGGCTTGATCTTCCCATCGCCATTTCCATATTAGCTGCAATGGGGGAAGTCGAGCCAGCTTCTTTAAAAGGAAAGATCTTCATCGGTGAGCTTAGTCTTGACGGGAGTGTCAGCAAAGTAAGGGGGGCTCTTCCCATTACAGCGCATGCGGCGCAAAAAGGTTACAGCGCGATAGTACTCCCGGACGGGAACGGGTTTGAAGGAGCAGCGGTAGAAGGCATAAGAGTCCATAAGACTTCTTCCCTTAAAGAGATAGTCTGTGATCTGAACAACAACACGTACAGGGATGTTGCCCATGTCGACATTGAATCCATGCTCGATCAGGCGGGCAATGAAACAAATGCGGATTTTGCCGACATCTACGGACAGGAAAGCGCAAAGAAAGCAACACTGGCTGCTGTGAGCGGATTCCATAACATCCTGTACATCGGGCCGCCGGGAGCCGGCAAGAGCATGATGGCCCGCAGGATACCATCAATATTCAGCAGGATGACAAGATCAGAATGTCTGGAAGTATCTATGATCTACAGTATCGCCGGTCTGCTCGAAGATGAAAAGCTGGTGCTTGAAAGGCCGTTCCGTTCTCCGGACCAGGGCATCACTGAAGCTGCGCTCATCGGAGGCACATCATCACTTAAGCCCGGCGAGATAACCCTCGCACACAGGGGAGTCCTGTTCCTTGATGAATTCAGCCAGTTTAAACGGAGTACGATAGACATGCTCAGGACTCCGATGGAAAACGGCAGCATTGTCATAAACCGGGTAAGCGGAAGTACTGAATTCCCATGCAGCTTCATGCTTGCCGCGGCAACAAATCCATGCGCATGCGGCTATTATCCCGACAGACGCTACTGCAGATGCAGTGAATCAGATGTGTCGAGATTCCTAAGACGGATCAAAGGGCCTGTGCTTGACAGGATAGACATATGTGTCGGCATGTCAAAAGTCAATGCGGAAGACCTCCGTTCGTCGAAGCAGGGCATGTCTTCAAAAGACATGCGTGAGATGGCGGACAGGGCAAGGCAGATACAAAAGCGGAGATTTGCCGGCACCAGTGTCGTTTTTAATTCGCAGATGGACAGGAAAATGATAAAGGAATTCTGCGTTCTGGATAAAGACGCGCTTAATGTTCTGAACAAAGCTTATGAAAGGTTCAACATGTCTGCGAGAGGATGGTACAAAGTCATAAAAGTGGCCAGGACACTTGCCGACCTTGAGGAACGGGAAAAGATCGATAAAAAGGACGTACTTGAAGCGTTAGGTTACAGAAATGACCTGCTGGACCATTAATAAGGGAGGAAAAAGCATGACACACGAAGAACACTGGTACTGGCTCTGCAGCATTGATCGTCTTTCTCCGTACATGAAGAAATGCCTTATGCAGTCATTTGGATCACCTGAAGAGATATATAAAGCCGGATCAGCCGAGATCATTAACAGGACCGGTCTTACAGCAGAATATGCGGATGTTGTTACTGCCTCAAGGGACACAGGCAGGATAATAAACGGTCTTGAAAGGATCAAAAAGAACGGAATAGGTTTCATAAGCATTGATGATAACCGATTTCCCGCAAGGCTCAGGCACCTTGATGACTGTCCGCTGTGCCTTTATGTAAAAGGAAATCTTCCCGATGAAGAGAGGCCGTCTGTCGGCATGGTTGGGGCAAGGGCATGCAGCGGGTACGGCAGGGAATACGCGCTCAAGTTCTCCAGGGCAATGGCCCAAAAAGGCATACAGATAATCAGCGGAATGGCCATCGGCATCGATTCGGTCTGCGCCAGGGGTGCCATTGAAATGGATGGAACGACATTTGCAGTTCTTGGAAGCGGGATAGATGTCATATATCCGAGAGATAACATTGAGCTATATTATCAGATCATTGCCACGGGCGGCGGCATAATATCCGAATATCCGCCCGGGACTCCGCCCCTGGCATGGCAGTTCCCGCATAGGAACAGACTGATCGCCGGACTGTCTGACAGGCTGATAGTGATAGAAGCCGGCAAAAGGAGCGGAACTCTGTCTACTGCCATGCATGCTCTCGATCAGGGAAAGGAAGTATACGCTCTCCCGGGAAGGGCAAATGACAGACTCAGTCAGGGATGCAATGAACTGATCAAAGACGGGGCAGGACTTCTTACAGACGTAGATGAATTCCTGGAGGAAAGCGGCCTGTGCAAATATTCTCCCATACAAGCGGAAAACGAAGGTAACATACAAATAGTCCCTGAAACACATAAACTCCTTTCCCTTATGGGATATGAACCTTCAGACGTAAAAGAACTTTCTGAAAAGAGCGGACTGTCTGCATCCGAAGTGCTTGGCATCCTTTCAGAGCTTGAGCTGGAAGGCCTGGTCAAACGTGTATCGGGAACATATTATGCCAGATGGTGACACAGAAAAAGGTTGACAGTTCCAAGGCAATGGTGTTATTTCTTTAAAATGTGCCTGCAGGGTGGATCTTCTGCAGAAAACTATTTCACAAAAGAGAGCAGTCATGAGTAAAAAATTAGTCATAGTTGAGTCTCCTGCAAAGGTTAAGACCATAAAGAAATATCTGGGAAGCAGTTATGAAGTACTTGCATCGAAAGGTCATGTGAGAGATCTTCCCAAAAGCACCATGGGCATTGATGTCGCAGGTGATTTTGAACCTAAATACATAACAATAAGAGGCAAGGGCGATCTTCTGGCCGAACTTAAGAAAAAAGCCAGGGAGGCTGACAAAGTATATCTTGCAACAGACCCTGACCGCGAGGGAGAGGCCATCAGCTGGCACTTAGCCCAGATACTTGACCTTGATCCGAAAAAACAGGCAAGGATCACTTTCAATGAGATCACCAAACCTGCAGTGACTAATTCGATCAAGAATCCCAGGGACATAGACATGAACCTGGTCAACGCGCAGCAGGCACGAAGGGTTCTTGACAGGCTGGTAGGATACAGCATCAGCCCCATTCTGTGGGAAAAAGTCAAAAAAGGTCTCAGCGCCGGCCGTGTACAGAGCGTTGCACTCCGCATGATATGTGACAGGGACGCCCAGATCGATGCTTTTGTCCCCGATGAATTCTGGGAGATCGATTCCGTGATCACTGTAAAGGGAGCAAGAAAAACGATCAATGCTAAATTTTACGGCGACAAAAAATGCAAGATAGATCTCACATCAGGTGAAGAAGCAGACAGGATACTTTCTGCAACAGAAGGCAGAGATATGAACATTGCCTCGATCAAGAGGTCTAAAAAAGAAAAGAAAGCACCGCTTCCTTTTGTTACCAGTTCCCTGCAGCAGGAAGCAAACCGTATCCTGAACTATACTACACAGAGGACCATGCGTGTAGCCCAGTCACTGTATGAAAACGGTCTTATCACTTACCTTAGGACCGATTCTGTCAGGACTTCCGACGAGGCCATAGCAGCAGCAAAAAGCTATATAGCTGATAATTTCGGCAAACAGTATGTCAGCCATGCCGTATATACCGACAAAAAGAAAGGCAATGTACAGGATGCGCATGAAGCCATCAGACCGACAGATCTGGGCATCACTCCCGATACAGCAGCAGCAAAGCTTGACAAGGACAGCGCAAGGCTTTATTCACTCATCTGGAAAAGGTTTGTGGCAAGCCGCATGACTAACGCTGTCATCGATGTGACTGCCGTTGATTTTGAATGCGCCGGCTACATTTTCAAAGCATCCGACTCAACAGTTGCTTTTGACGGTTACATGAGCGTATACACGGCTGATGATGAAAAGCCTGAAAAGAATAATACTATCGCCAACCTGACAGACGACAGCGTCATAAGCGGCGTTAAATATGAGAGCAGCCAGCATTTTACACAGCCGCCTGCCCATTATACAGAGGCTACGCTGGTGAAAGCGCTTGAGGAACAGAGCATAGGAAGGCCGAGTACATATTCCCCGACCATTGCAGTCATACTCGACAGACATTATGTCAGCAAGGAAAAGAAGAACCTCGTGGCTACAGAACTCGGCAAGGTCGTTAATGACATCATGGTCACTGCATTCCCTTCAATAGTCGACATAAAGTTCACCGCCAATATCGAAGACAGGCTTGATAATGTCGAAGAGGGCAATACTGACTGGAAAGAGATCATCCGCAGCTTCTATCCGGATCTTGAAGTCTCAGTAGAGGAGGCAAGGAACAAGCTCGACAAGATCAAGGTCAAGGATGAGGTATCCGATGTCATTTGTGAAAAATGCGGCCGTAACATGGTCATTAAGTTCGGACCTCACGGCAAATTCCTTGCATGCCCGGGATTTCCCGAATGCAGGAATACCAAGCCGCTTGTTGTCAAGGCAGGTGTTAAGTGTCCTGACTGCGGAAAAGAACTGATAATAAGGAAGACCAAAAAGGGCAGGACTTATTACGGATGTGAAGGATATCCGGACTGTAAATTCATGTCCTGGACCAAACCCAAGGCTTAGATTGTTAACAAATTATTGCAAATATTTAAAGTCTTGCGTAAAATAAAACAAGGTTAGAGATCCTCTCTTTTAAAGGGAGGAAATCATGAAAAATAAATATGGTCTTTTAAAAGTCCTGATCGTACTGCTTATTGTAGTCACAGCCGGAGTCATATACAGCTGCATATCCTCAAAACATACCGGGGAGACTCAGATAACCGGTGAGCCGGAGAGTACGGAGACGGTTTCTCTGTTTGAAACTGAAACTGTTTTGGAAAACCTTGTGTGCATACATGTATGCGGTTCGGTCAGAACCCCCGGTGTCTATTATCTTCCAGAAGGATCAAGAGTTCATCAGGCAGTAGAGATGGCCGGAGGATTTAATGAGGATGCCGCGGACAGCTTGATCAATCTTGCTGATGTTCTGAATGATGGAGAGCAGTTATACATACCTTCCGTTGAAGAAGCTGAAAACGGCAGTTTCAGGGATCTTACAGAGAGATCCGATGACGGACTGGTAAACATCAATACAGCCGGCATAAAAGAACTTACAACTCTTACAGGCATTGGTGAAAGCAAGGCGGAAGCCATTATCGCTTACCGGGAAAATGTTTCAGCATTTGAAAGCACTGAAGACATAACAAATGTTTCCGGCATAGGCGAAAGCGTATACGATAAGATCAAGGATTCCATAAAGGTAAAATGATATATGAGCAGAGTCTTAGTGGTAGATGATGAAAAACTTATAGTAAAGGGTATCAAATTCTCGCTTGAGCAGGACGACATGCAGGTTGACTGCGCATATGACGGTCTTGAAGGTCTTGAGGCTGCAAAAAAGACAGAATACGATATCGTACTCCTTGATGTCATGCTTCCCGGAATGGACGGCTTTGAAGTGTGCAAAGCCATCAGGGAATTTTCCAACATGCCCATCATCATGCTCACTGCAAAAGGCGATGACATGGACAAGATCCTCGGTCTTGAATACGGCGCTGATGACTATATAACCAAGCCTTTTAACATTCTTGAAGTAAAAGCAAGGATCAGAGCGCTTCTTCGCAGGAGTAAAAGATCCGCTTCCAGTAACTCTGCAGTTCTTGAAAAGGGAGATCTTAAGATCAATACCGAATCCAGGAGCACTTTTATTGGCGATGAGGAAGTATACCTCACAGCCAAGGAGTTTGACGTTCTCGAGCTTCTCATGAACAATCCCAATAAAGTATACAGCAGGGAAGATCTTCTCAGCCTTGTATGGGGATATGATTATCCGGGCGATGTGCGTACAGTAGACGTACACATCAGGAGACTCAGGGAAAAGATCGAAAAGAACCCGAAAGAACCGGAGTACGTATACACCAAGTGGGGAGTGGGTTATTATTTTAAAGCGTAATCGTGAATTCTTCCGAAGCCTCAGGTTCAGGATATTCATTTCCATTTTAATAACCGGAATACTTCCGTTGATCGTACTTGAACTGATATTGCTGAATGTCAGTGAGAATACTGTCATCTCAACAAGACTTAAAAACGTCAGCGCGCAGTTCAATGTTTTCTCAACTTATATCAGTAAGAGCGGCCAGGTAGAAGGTTCGGATACTGACTTTGCGGCATTTGCAGAGGATGTAGCCGGTCTTTACATGACGCGCATCCAGGTCATTGACCGTGACTTCAACATCATCACAGACACATATAATATCAATAAGGGCAAACTCTGCATTTCGCAGGATGTGAACCAGTGCTTTAACGGCACCAATCTTTCCTATGCTGACAAAGACAATCAGTGCATCATACTCGTGCAGGCTGTCAAGGATGAGGCGGGTGTTGTTCAATATGTGATGTTTGCCACATCTTCAATTTCCGATATCTTTCAGGCCATGTCTTCCATTCACCTCATAGGGCTGGCCATCATGATAATACTTTCGATCATAGTTCTGTTTTTCGCCATTTTCTGGTCAGGCAGACTTGTTAAGCCGTTTGGAAGGATCAATGAAGTTATCGCAAAGATTGACCAGGGTCACATGACGGAAGACATCAAACTTGAAGGCTGTACTGAAGTTGAGACTATCTCTAATTCATTCAACCTCATGCTCGGTAAGATCAACCAGCTCGAGCAGTCAAGACAGGAATTTGTCTCGAACGTCTCACATGAGCTGAAAACTCCGCTCACATCGATGAAAGTGCTCTCGGATTCGCTTCTCATGAGCGAAGACACTCCTGCTGAAATGTACAGGGAATTCATGGGCGACTTATCCAGCGAGATCGACAGGGAAAATGCCATCATCACAGACCTGCTGACACTTGTCAGGCTTGACAGCGACAATACCGAACTGAACATAACCCATGTCAACATCAATGAGCTTATAAGCCAGACTCTTAAGATGGTTAAGCCGCTTGCCGAAAAGAAGAACATAGACATCCTTTTCGAAAGCTTCCGCCCCATAGAGGCTGATGTAGACCAGATAAAGTTCTCCATGGCTATCTCAAATCTTGTTGAAAATGCCGTCAAATACAATAACAATGAAGGCTGGGTCCATGTCACTCTGAACGCTGACCACAATTACTTCTATGTTAAGATCCAGGATAACGGTTTCGGTATCCCCAAAGAGTCCCAGGACAGGATATTTGACAGGTTCTACAGGGTAGATAAAGCCCGTTCAAGAGAGACCGGAGGCACAGGACTTGGTCTTGCAATAACCAAGAGCATCATACTTGCGCACAACGGTGACATAAGGCTTTACAGTGAGGAAAATGTCGGCACGACATTCAGCATACAGATCCCGCTCAAACATATCGCGGTTAATAACAAATGATCAGGAACATAAAGAAAATCATCAGTTTAATACTTGTATTTGCGATAACTGCCGGACTGCTTGGCGGTCTTGCAGGATGCGGCAGTTCATCCAAAACTGCCACTTACAGCGTATACTATTCCAATTCGTCCCACGATGACATCCTGAAAATGGATTATGCCATGTCCGGAACTGCAATGGACGACCTGTATACAATGATCACCGAGCTGTTCGACCAGATGTTCAATAAGGATTATACTGCTGACGACCTTTTCTCCGCCAAGCCGGATAATGTCTCGATCAGGTCATATTCAGTCGGCTCTGACAGAGTCCTGACTGTTGACTTCGACAGTGGCTATCTGGACATGACAAATGTACAGGAGATAATCCTGAGGGCAGCCATTGTTCTTACTGTAATCCAGCTAAACGGCATAAACGGTGTCAGGTTTACTGTTGAAAACGATCCCATCAGATATTCCGACGGGACCGAGATTGGCACAATGACAGCTGATGATTTCGTTAACATCCTCCTTACTGAGACAGGCATGCTCAAACAGGAAACAGATGTGCTGCTGTATTTTGCGAATGAAGCAGGATCATATCTTGTCCCGGTAAGGTCTCATTTTGTCACAAGCAATAACAACATTTCCATGGAGGAATACATTGTCACACAGCTGATCAAGGGACCGGCTGATTACGAAGGGCTATACCCGACTATATCTGACAGTGTTGAACTCATAAGCGTCGTTTCATCGGATGACATCTGCTATGTCAATTTCACTGAATCCTTCCTTGAG
>JAZOAJ010000312.1:0-2329 GCA_045595385.1 Lachnospiraceae bacterium
TGCTTTTCTGGGCGAATTCAACGGCATTCGTCCTTATAGGCCGGTTCTTTTTCGGAAATATACTTCAGTGGGGACTTCACTATACGGTAGCAGGCTACGATGTTTACCTTGGCGAGGTGATAGCCACTATATGCATTGAGCTGATATTTGGCCTGATCATGCTTTGCTCCGAAAGGATCACTTATATGCTCAGGGTGATACTGGGCGTAATGCTTTTTGCGGGAGTGATGGTCCTCTTTATCGGAATAGCAGTGAACGGAGGCATTTCGATACCTGCTCCTGTCTTTTCGGAAGGAGAGACAAGATTTTCCCAGATAGTCAGCATTGCTGTGCTTGCGCCTTGGATGTTTGTCGGATTTGAGACGATATACCATGATGCCGGCAAGGAAGGTTTTCAGATAAAACGCACAAATGGAGGTGCGATCACCTCGATAATCGCGGGCATGCTCGTGTATGCATTTCTTGCTCTGATTGCTGTATCCGGAGTCCCGGAGGGATGCTCGTCTTGGGCGGATTACATAGGAAATCTTGACAGCTTCGACGGACTCGATGCAGTACCGGTATTTTTCAACATCAGGAGGAGCCTTGGGGAAGGCGGGGTAGCGCTTGCTGTAGTCACCGTCTTCTGCGCTCTGGCAACGGGAGTGCTCGGCTTTATGCAGTCTGCCGTAAACCTTCTTCAGACGCTTGCAGGCGAGAACCTTATGCCTGAGGCCCTTGGGACTGAGACCAACGGCATACCGCGCAGGGCTGTCATAAGCATATTGCTGCTTTCGCTGCCTGTCCCGTTTCTGGGGAGGACTTCCATAGGCTGGCTGGTAGATGTTTCGACACTGGCAGTTGCGATCGTCTATGCGCATATATCGATCTGCGCCTTCAGGATATCCAGGGAAGAAAACAATAAAACAGGCATGACAGCCGGGATGGCAGGAGCACTGCTCTCAGTCGCTTCGTTTATATTCCTGCTGATTCCGAATATTTTTGCGCAGAATGCGCTGACGGCGGAAACATACTTTATGCTGGCGGTATGGAGTTTAGCCGGCGTTGTTTATTACTGGTACATCCTGCAGCATGATAACCAGCACCGTTTCGGTAAATCTACCGTCATGTGGATCATGATGATAGCGCTGCTCTTCATTGCGGTGATACTCTGGATAGCCCTTGATACCCATGACCGCGCGTCGGCTATCGGGGCTGAAGGCATAAATCATATACTTACGAGAAACAGCATCATCGAAGTGGGGCTCGTAGCTGTAGTCATTCTGGTCATATTCAGTCTCTTCTCGACCATGATGAAGAGGGAGAGGGAAATGGATATGGAGCGTGTCAGGGCAGAGGAAAGCAACCGCGCAAAGACTGCGTTCCTGTTCAATATGTCCCATGACATCAGGACACCTATGAACGCCATCATAGGCTATACGAGCCTTGCCATGCAGGAGGATGATGTCCCTGAAGCTATTGCGGAATACCTGAAGAAGATCGATATATCCGGTCATCATCTCCTTGCTTTAATCAACGACGTCCTTGAGATGAGCCGCATAGAAAGCGGCAAGATGGAGCTCGAGACCGCACCGTCTGACCTGGTGAAAATGGTGACTGAAACGGGCGACCTGTTCTCAAATCAGGCAAAGCAGAAGGAGATAGACTTTTCGGTAGATACTTCGGATGTCAGAGACCGCTTTGTGGTGTGTGACAAGAACAGACTAAACCGTGTCCTTCTCAATCTGGTAAGCAATGCGTGCAAGTTTACGCCTGAGGGAGGAGCAGTAAAGGTCACTCTGCGCCAGTCCGGAGATGATTCAGACGGCATGGGCCATTATGAGTTCAGGGTGAAGGACAACGGCATAGGAATGAGTGAGGAGTTTGCCGGCAAGGTGTTCGATCCTTTCGAAAGAGAGCGTACATCGACCATAAGCGAGATACAGGGCACCGGGCTCGGCATGGCGATCACAAAAAGCATAGTCGACTTGATGGGAGGCACGATAGAAGTCATCACTGCTCCGCGGAAGGGTACGGAATTCATTGTAAATATCTCTTTTGAGCTTGCACGCGATCACGATGAGAATGAAGGTGCGCAGAAGAAAAGGCAAAAGCCGTACGATGAAGAGACAGACTTCAGCAACTACCACCTGCTGCTTGTGGAGGACAATGACATAAACCGCGAAATAGCGGTGAGGATACTCACCGCCACCGGATTTACACTCGATACTGCCGTAAACGGGCAGGAGGCTGTTGAAACGATAGCTGCCTCCCAGCCGGGGTATTACGATCTGGTCCTGATGGACATTCAGATGCCTGTGATGAACGGCTATGAGGCAACGCGGGCGAT
>JAZOAJ010000313.1:0-3949 GCA_045595385.1 Lachnospiraceae bacterium
AGGTATCTCCGAAAAACGGATGAAAGAGATCCGCGGAAACAAGATATCCATCATTTTCCAGGATCCGATGACTTCGATGAACCCCACTCTGACTGTCGGGCACCAGATCGAAGAAGCGATACTTCTTCATACGAACAGGACAAAAACACAGGCAAAACAGCGCGCCATAGAGATGCTGAGGCTGTGCAATGTCAATGAGCCGGAGAAAAGAGTAAAACAGTATCCGTTCGAGCTCTCGGGCGGCATGAGACAGCGTGCGATGATTGCAATGGCGCTCGCGTGCGAGCCGGATATCCTCATAGCGGACGAACCTACAACAGCTCTTGACGTTACGATCCAGGCACAGATCCTTGACCTCATGAAGTCTCTTCAGAAGGAACTGGGAATGGCGATCATCATGATCACCCATGACCTGGGTGTAATTGCTCAGTTATGTGATGAAGTCATAGTCATGTATGCCGGCGGTATATGTGAGCAGGGTACTGCAGATGAGATATTCTACAATCCCAGACATGAATATACCAAGGGTCTGATGAGATCGATCCCGACTGCTGATTCAGACGGAAAGAAGCTTCAGCCGATAACCGGTACTCCCATAGACCTTCTTAACATGCCTAAGGGATGCCCGTTTGCCCCCAGATGTGAGAATGCTCTCAAGATATGCATACGGGAAATGCCGGAAAGAATGATCATAAATGAAGATCACGCATCCACATGCTGGATGAACGTAAAAGACCGTCTGGAGAAAGAAGAACTTGATCCGGATGATGTATCTGATGAAATGAAGGAGGTGCTCTGCAATGGATGAAAGAAAGACATTGGTTGACGTACAGCATCTCAAGGAATACTTCAACATCAACATGGGAATGTTCAAGTCACGTCCGCTCAAGGCCGTCGACGATGTATCATTCCAGATAAAGAAAGGTGAAACTCTCGGTCTTGTAGGAGAGTCAGGTTGCGGAAAGACAACAGTTGGAAGAACCCTTCTGCATCTTTATCAGCCTACAAGCGGAAAAGTCATTTATGACGGCGCTGAGATCAAGACAAAAGCGTCGATCAGGGAGTTCAGAAAGAAAGCTACAATGGTGTTCCAGGATCCATATTCGTCGCCCAACCCGAGGATGACGGTCACTGACATCATTGCTGAACCGCTTGACATCCATAAACTCTGCAAAAGCAAGAAAGAACGCAAAGACAGAGTTCTTGAGCTCATGGGATATGTCGGACTCAACTCGGAGCATGCAAACAGGTATGCGCATGAGTTTTCAGGCGGGCAGAGACAGCGTATCGGTATCGCAAGATCGCTCGCTGTCAATCCGGAGTTCATAGTCTGCGATGAGCCTGTATCGGCTCTTGACGTCAGCATACAGGCGCAGGTCATCAACATGTTTGACGAACTGCAGGAAAAGCTTGGGCTTACATATCTTTTCATCGCGCATGACCTTCTTGTCGTCAAGCACATCTCAGACCGTATCGCCGTGATGTACCTTGGCAGGATGGTTGAAATGGGAGAGTCAGATGAGATCTACAATCATCCGCTCCATCCGTACAGCCAGTCGCTTCTGTCATCGGTACCTGTACCGGATCCGAAGGTCGCGAGGGCAAACAAGCGTATCGTGCTTGAGGGCGATATCCCGAGCCCGCTGAACGCACCTTCAGGCTGTCCTTTCAGGACCAGGTGCAGATATGCCACGGAAATGTGTTCCGAGAGCATGCCGGAGTTTAAAGAGGTAAAACCCGGACATTTCGTTGCCTGCCACAGGGTTAACGAGATCAATTAGTTCATTACACGGCCAAAGGGAACTTAAAGCAGTACATGCCTTGGCTCCCTCTGGCCGCGAAGTGATAAAAACAAGGATGCAGTATCATTTGGCAAATCTACCCGGTTTCATTTTGCCGGGAAAAAGAGAGGAGAAAAAAATGAAAAAATTTGTTGCAATTCTGCTTGCAGCTACCATGGTCCTCGGACTTGCAGCTTGCGGCGGTAATGGCGGAAACGGCGGCGGCGGAAGCACAGCTGAGAAGACATCTATCAATGTCTGCATAGCTTCTGAGCCCCAGTCACTGGATCCGGCTCTCAACTCAGCAGTTGACGGAGCTACAATGCTTGTTCACCTGTTCTCAGGTCTTGCAAAATGGACCAAGAACGGCGATGCTTACGAGATCGTAGCTGACATGGCTGAGGAGCTTGTTGATCCTGTTGACAACGGTGACGGAACATTCACTTATACTTATAAGATCCGTGACGCTAAGTGGTCTGACGGCGAGCCCGTTAAGGCTGCTGATTTTGAGTATGGCTGGAAGAGAGCTACATCTGCTGAGATCTCTGCTGACTATTACTACATGTTCGAGTATGTTGACGGATTCGAAGAGCTGCCTGCACTTGCAGACAACAAGCTGAATGTCAAGGCTATTGATGACAAGACTCTTGAAGTTACTACTACTGGTCAGTATCCGTTCTGGAATGAGCTTCTTGCATTCCCGACATACTTCCCTGTAAGAGAAGACAAGGTCGATGATGAAGGTACTTGGGCTACCGATCCTTCAACATATGTCAGCAATGGTATGTACACACTTGCAAGCTGGGAGCACAACTCACTCATCACTCTTGAGAAGAACCCTAACCATCCTGATGCTGATGAAGTAACAATGGATGTTATCAACTTCTATCTCAGCGATGATGCAAACAACATGCTCTCCAACTTCAAGAACGGCGACTGGCTGCTCATTGATGACGTTCCTACAAACGAGATCGCTACTCTTAAGGAAGAGTATCCTACAGAGTTCAAGGTTGACGGACAGATCGGTACATACTATGTATGCTGGAACATCAACGAAGACATCTCACCTGCAGGAAAGACTCTTGATGAGACTGATAAGGCTAAGATCCGTAACGCTATCGCACTTCTGTTCGACCGTAACTACATCGTAGAAGAGATCGGACAGGCAGGACAGGTTCCCGCTTCTTCATTCGTAGCAATGGGTATCACAGAGCCTGATGGAGATCAGTTCTACCAGAAGGCAGGCGGCGGCCCCGGCTTCGAATATGGCTACTATGCAGTTGACAAGGACAGCATGCAGTCTAACCTTGACCTTGCTATGGAGATCCTTGGCGACTACTACACAGTTGTTGACGGCAAGGTTACAGACTTCCCTGTTATGACATACCTCTACAATACTTCTGAAGGCCACAAGGCTATCGGTGAGTATCTGCAGAGCTGCCTTGCTAACATCGGTATCACAATGAACCTTGAGAATCAGGAGTGGGCTACATTCCTTGAGACACGTAAGAATGGAGATTACTCAATCGCTCGTAACGGCTGGCTTGCTGACTACAACGATGCTATCTCATTCCTTGACATGTGGACAAGCGGATCAGGAAATAACGATGTTCAGTTCGGTAAGGGTGAGCATGCAAATGAAGCCATCTATGACCTTGACCTTTCAGGCGTTAAAGGCTATGAGGACAAGGGCGGCAGCGGAACATGGGCTGATACTTATGATAAGGTAATCGGCTACATCAAGACCGAGCAGGATCTTGACGTTCGTAACGACCTCATGCACTGCGCAGAAGATCTGCTTATGACCACAGGATGCATCTGCCCTCTGTACTACTACACAGATCTTTACATGCTCAGCGACAAGGTTGACGGATTCTTCGCTATGCCTCTTGGATACAAGTATTTCATGTACACAACAGTATCTGAATAATAGGACGAACCGAATAAAACGATCAAAAGCTGATAATACTGCACCAAATCCTGAGGGGCCACGAATGTGGCCCCTCTTTTCATAACATTGTAGTCGGATGTACAGATTTTACGCTTGTGACCACAAATCCAGGCGCTCGTGTACAAAAATTACGCTTGTGACCATAAGCAGATGGCCACAAGCGTAAAATCTGTACACACAACCGCAAAACAATGGTCACAAGCGTAAAATCTGTACA
>JAZOAJ010000314.1:0-4896 GCA_045595385.1 Lachnospiraceae bacterium
CCCTGCGCGCGCTCCAGATCCTCTCGGGCCAGAGGGATGGGGTATTCAGAGGTCTCCTCAAGATGGCCAACGGCCACTTCTTCAAGGGTCTGGTGAGAATGATAAAAAGCTAAATATACGCCCCAAAACTAAGGGCTTTCAGCTTTTTTATCCCCGAAACCCTGAGATTTGGGGTGGCTTCATTTCATAAAAATAAACGGGCCGGTGTTTCCACCGGCCCGCTTGTTGTAATTCATTGGCGGTCCAATTACTTCGCTTCCCCAAACACGGCATTTTCTCCGGTTTTACGGGAAATAGCACGAGTTTTGGGATGGTTTTCTTCAATTATTTTACTTTGGCCACCAGCTCGCCGTCTGCTCCGACGTCAACGATGATGACATCGTTTTCCTTCATGTTGCCTTCAAGGATCAGTCTTGCGACAAGAGTTGTGACATTCTTCTGCAGATATCTCTTAAGAGGACGTGCGCCGTACGCGGGATCGTATGCGCCGTCGGCAACGCTTGCCTTTGCTGCAGGTGTAAGCTCCACGCTCAGATCCTTCTCCGCCATCAGCTTGTTGATGGCCTTGATCTGAAGATTGATGATTGACGCGATGTTGTCCTTGGTCAGCGGCTTGAACATGATTATCTCATCAAGCCTGTTCAGGAACTCCGGCCTGAAGCTGCCCTTGAGCTGATCCATTACAAGATCCACTGCCTGCGGGTTGATCTCGCCGTTATCGCCTATTCCCTCAAGAAGGAACTGGGAACCGATATTGGACGTCAGGATGATGATGGTATTCTTGAAGTCCACTGTCCTGCCCTGCGAGTCGGTTATGCGGCCGTCATCCAGAACCTGGAGCAGTACGTTGAATACATCGGGATGGGCCTTTTCGATCTCATCAAAGAGAACGACCGAATAAGGTTTTCTCCTGACGGCTTCAGTAAGCTGTCCGCCCTCATCGTATCCGACGTATCCCGGAGGCGCTCCGATCAGCCTTGATACACTGAACTTCTCCATGTATTCACTCATGTCGAGACGCACTATGTTGTTCTCATCGTCAAACAGGGCTTCCGCAAGAGCTTTTGCAAGCTCAGTCTTACCTACACCTGTAGGTCCCAGGAAAATGAACGAGCCTATGGGTTTTCCGGGTTCCTTGATACCGGCTTTGCTCCTCCAGATCGCGTCGACAACCTTTTCGACCGCTTCATCCTGGCCGATGACCCTTCTGTGAAGGATCTCGCGGAGTCCGAGGATCTTGCTCCTCTCGGTCTCGTTCAGTTTGGAGAGCGGGATGCCTGTCCATCTGGAGATGATCCTGCAGATCTCTTCTTCAGTCACGTTCTGGTGAACGAGGGAAAGATCCTTTTCATTGACCTTGGACTCTTCCAGCTCAAGTTCCTTCTGAAGTCTCGGAAGCTCGCCGTACTTAAGCTCAGCGACTTTCTCAAGATTATATTCCCTCTCCGCGATCTGGATCTGGTTGTTCAGATCGTCTATCTGCTCACGGAGCTTTGAGAGTTTATCAACGGAAGCCTTCTCATTTTCCCACTGGGCCATTCTGTTCTGAAGCTCGTCACGCATCTCGGCAAGCTCCTTCTGAAGCTCTTCGAGCCTTTCCTTGCTCAGGTTATCGGTCTCTTTCTTGAGAGCTGTCTCCTCGATCTCAAGCTGCATGACCTTTCTCTTGAGCTCATCGAGCTCAGCAGGCATCGAGTCAAGCTCTGTCTTTATCATCGCGCAGGCCTCATCCACAAGGTCGATGGCCTTATCCGGAAGGAACCTGTCGGAAATGTACCTGTCAGACATGACTGCTGCGCTCACGAGCGCGGAGTCAGTGATCTTAACGCCATGGAACACTTCGTATCTTTCCTTAATGCCTCTCAGGATGGAAATAGTATCCTCAACGGAAGGCTCATCTACGAGCACGGGCTGGAAACGTCTCTCGAGGGCGGCATCCTTCTCAATGTATTTCCTGTACTCATCAAGCGTGGTCGCGCCGATGCAGTGGAGTTCGCCCCTTGCGAGCATGGGTTTCAGCATGTTGCCGGCATCCATTGAGCCTTCGCCTTTACCTGCGCCGACGATTGTATGGAGCTCATCTATGAAGAGGATTATCCTGCCGTCGCTCTCCTTCACTTCCTGAAGGACTGCTTTCAGACGCTCTTCAAATTCTCCGCGGTACTTTGCGCCCGCAACGAGAGATCCCATGTCAAGGCTGAAGATAGTCTTGTCCTTAAGTCCGTCGGGAACATCACCCTTGACGATACGCTGGGCAAGTCCCTCGACGACGGCTGTCTTGCCGACACCGGGTTCACCGATCAGGACCGGATTGTTCTTGGTCTTCCTTGAAAGGATCCTGATCACATTTCTGATCTCGCTGTCACGTCCGATGACAGGGTCAAGCTTCTGCGCTCTTGCACTTTCCACAAGGTCAGTGCCGTACTTTTCAAGAGCCTCATATGTGCCCTCGGGATTGTCGGTGGTTATCTTCTGGTTGCCCCTTACAGTAGAGAGTGCCCTGAGGAAGCTCTCCCTGTTGATGCCGTAGGTCCTGAACAGTTCCTTGGTCTCCCGGCTGCCCTTGTTGATCATGGCAAGGAAGAGATGCTCGACCGAAACGTATTCATCGCCCATGGCCTTGGCTTCATCCTCGCCCGAAAGGAGGACGTCATTAAAGGACTGGCCGACGTGCTGCTGGCCGCCGCTGACTTTGGGCTTCTTCTCTATGATAGCGAGCACCGCGCCGGTAAAGTCGGCGGGGTCAATGCCCATCTTCTCTATAAGTTTTGAAATGAGGCTGTCTTCCTGCGTCAGAAGGGCATACAGAAAATGCTCGCAGTCTATGGACTGGTTTCCGTATTCATTTGCCACCTTCTGGCAGTCATTTATCGCCTCGATGGATTTCTGGGTAAATTTCTGGAAATTCATGCATTTCACCTCTTTTACATTATCATTGTTCTATGTGTACTATAACACATAACAATTCACAATGCAACAATATTTTAAAACCGGACTGCAGGATTTTTATCTCTGCAGTCCGGTGTAACGGCTAACTTTCTTCTAATTCTTTTTTGGCCTGCCTCGTTCTCTGCATCCGTTTATAAATGTACTGGATTATGGCTGCGACCGGGATCGCAAAAAGGATCCCCCATACACCGAATATCCTTCCGAGCACTATGATGCTTATCAGTATGAGCAGGGCTGACACGCCGAGTGTTCCCGAGAACAGCCTTGGCTTCAACACATATCCGTCCAGGATCTGAAGGACTATCGTTGCTATGATAAAGATCAGCGCCTGCCACGGATCCACCATGAGCAGGATGAATGCTCCGATTGCGCCGCCTGCAATAGGTCCGAACGTCGGCGCGAGGTTGGTCACTCCAACGACAACGGAGATGATGGCCACATACGGCATCCCGAAAATGAGCATGACTATGGCATTGGCTGCACCTACCGCCACGCCCTCAAGCAGTGTACAGCAGATATACCGGACAAGGATCCTGTTGCAGCTGCTGCAGAAGTTTATGAATGAAGCGTATCGCTTCTCCTTGAGCACCCAAGCAAAGAATCTCTTTGCGAGCTCAATGAGATGGTCTTTTGATACCAGATAATATACTGAAAGGATCGCACTCATTATGAAGCTCACCAGACCGGTCCCGAGGGAAACTGAAGCGTGTATAATGTTCTCACCGGATACTATCCTGGAAAGCCAGGAGACCAGCCTTGAGCTGATATCAGTAAAGTTGATGTCTTTGACCTGCTCCGAGAACATGCCGCCGGCAAGGCCTTTCAGCCAAACTTCGAGGTTGTGCATGTAATCGCCCAGGTTATTTATGAGGGTCTGCAGGCTCTCGATGAGCTGCGGTATGAACAGCCACAGGATCGCAGCGATCGCGGCGATCACCAGGACCACGCTGATGGCGATGGAAATGTTTCTGGCGACCCTCCGTCTTTTAACGCGCTTAAACAGGGTCCTCTCAAACAGTCTTACCAGCGGATCCACGACATACGCGATGATCAGGCCGACGATCAGCGGTACGATAATGTTCCAGATAAACTTCACTCCGGTCCATATGGCACCTAAATGCTGAAGGATGAAATAAAAAGTTACAACTATGGCAAGCGCCACAGTTATCTGAAACCATACTTCATTTTTTACTTTATTGAACCACTTCATCAGATCGTCTTCCTCAAGCTGTCTGTGCTGATAATTTTGCTGCCTGGTCTGCTGCAATGCAGTTGTCAAGTATCTCGGCTATGTCTCCATTCATTATCTGCTCAAGGCGGTAAGAAGTAAAGCCAATTCTGTGATCAGTTACCCTTCCCTGAGGGAAATTGTAAGTCCTGATTTTCTCGGACCTGTCTCCGGTACCGATCTGGCTGCGCCTCTCCGCAGATTCTGCTGCCTGCTTCTTCTGAAGCTCAAGGTCATAGAGCCTTGCCTTGAGGACCTTCAGGGCTTTGTCCTTGTTCTTGAGCTGGGACTTTTCATCCTGGCAGGAGATCACTATGCCCGTGGGGATATGTGTAAGCCTTACTGCGGAGTCTGTTGTATTGACACTCTGGCCTCCATTTCCGGATGAGCGGAACACATCGAACTTGCAGTCGTTCATGTCTATCTCAATGTCAACATCCTCCGCTTCCGGCATTACTGCCACAGTCGCAGTAGATGTATGGATCCTTCCGCCAGATTCGGTAACGGGAACTCTGTGGACCCTGTGCACTCCGCTCTCGTATTTGAGTTTTGAATACGCACCCTGTCCGTTGACCTTGAATACCACTTCTTTCATTCCGCCGATGCCCATCTCATTCACTGAGACCAGCTCCGTCTTCCAGTGGTTCTTGTCAGCAAACAGGCAGTACATCCTGTAAAGCTCCGCAGCAAAGAGGGCGGCTTCGTCTCCGCCGGCGCCT
>JAZOAJ010000315.1:0-2743 GCA_045595385.1 Lachnospiraceae bacterium
GAAACTCTGGGGCTTCTTATTTACAAGCGCCGTGACCCCGATAACTTTTCCCTCTTTTATGATAATGGTGAAAACCCTGGCATTTGTGTGGATGGTTATATTGCTGTTCCCTTCACAAAAAGCCCGGAGGATATTCATCGCATCCCTGCCGGTGTGGACATTTTCCGTAAAATGTGTTCCCGTTCCGAGGCTCGGGACCTCACAGTCCTGGAAACCAACTATCTTCAGACCGTGATCGCACAGCCAGTCAATGCTGGCAGCGGATCCTTCAAGCAGTTTTCTTACAAGCCTTGCGTTATTCTTCCAGTGGGAATGTTCCATGGCAAGGCGGAAATAACCGTCCAGATCGCACTTGATACCGCGTTTTTCCTGCTCACGGCTTCCCACGCCGAACATGACTTCCGCAAACATGCCGTTTCCGCCTAATACGGAATTTGCTTCCAGTACAGTTACTTTAAGACCGAGCTCGGCTGCATGTGCAGCAGCTGAAAGGCCTGCGGCTCCTCCGCCGACTATGATGATATCAGGCACCGTCTGAACCTCCTTCTATTACTTTCTGTTCTTCTGTCAGCCTGGTTCGTGCACCCGCGAATACCAGCATTGCCGCATAGAATAGAGCCATATAGATTATGTGGACTAAAATATGCAGATGCTTCCACTGGTACAATGCAAGCAGCAGGTCTGATACAAAGAACACACAACCTGCTATATTGATGATCCTGTCTGCATTGAAAGATGATACGAGCATCAGGACCAGTATCGGAGCGTAAATTGCAGCGCCATAGGCATACATTCCCATTTTCCCGCCAAGTATCAGTATGGCCACTATTGCCCCGACGCTTACGACTGCCCAGATCAGCCACTGGATCAGATTGAGTTTTTTCCGCCTGAGGAATGCGATCACCAGACAAATGTGACATGCAGCAAAAAGGATCACACCTGCAATAAAACTATAGCCTATTAATACATCCGCAAGTCCCCCCAGGATAACTGAGATAAATATCCATATGAAGCCCCATTCCTTGGCTTTTCTCCGCATAAATGCATATATTATTATAAATACAGCTGCTGTTGTCCGGCATATCGTCCTGAGCGCAGGATCATCCCCTGCAAGGCAAAATGCCAGTTCACTGAAAACTGCAGCGCTTATGGCCATTCCGCATGAGATGCTTGAGAATATCTTTCTCATTACGGGCTTGGTTACCTTAGGCACAAAGAATGTGCTGACCGCAAGCATCGTAAAGAATATTATGAACAGATAATAAAGCAGGAAATGCCTTAATGAGGAAGTTACGACCGAACTCCTCTGATATGCGAAGACATTGACCGGTATGAGCACGAGCATTAACGCCGTGACCGCCAGGTTCCATGCATTTCTGTGTCTTATAAAGCCATGCAGAGCCATGATGAACATCATTAACATGGTAAGGCCTGCAAAAACAGCCCTCGTCATGCCTATTGAGAACATGTTCACAGTAAAGAACTGCGTGAGTAGGGAAAACTCCGTGATCAGCACAAGGCACGGCACGATCGTGAAAAGGGACGAATACATGTCTTTCTTTCCCTTTTTCTTTCCCCTGTGATGCGCTATCGCAATGACAGCGCAGATGACAGCCACGAGCAGGGCAAAAGCCAATGCTATTATTATTGTCCTAAGCAATGTCTTAATGGAAATATGGTCTGTCGTTACTGCTTCCTGGACCATCATCAGCGTGGTTGAATAATCAAAATCGACATGCTGGACATTAGTCGCATGACCGCTCAGAGTCCTGATGTCTGTCAATGGCTCCTCATAAGCAAAGTCAAGGGCATACACTCCTTTACTTGCAAGGAACACGCTCAGTTTGCTCATGGTGCCAAAAGTCTTGCCCGGATCAAAGACAACATCAAAATAGCCTATGTTTTCAATGGCATACGTCCTGATCAGTATGGTCACATCCGCGTTCATCGGCAGATATATGACATTGCATTTACCATTTTTGTTTATGTATATACTGGTCAGGATCAGGTCCAATAATTCCTGCTTACCCAACTTATCATATTCTGCCCACTTTTCTTCATCCGCTTCTGTCAGATCATTGTAAAACTCTCCATTCCTGCGGACCCCTGCTAAAAACCGGTCATTCCAGTATATTTCAATGTCAGCATCTGCTTCGATCACTACTCTTCTGGTCTGCTCCGCACCGCCAAAAAGTTCACCGGCATTGAGCCCGGAAAACAGCCACGCAATGTATGTATACGGCATATGTTCAAGCATCAGATTGTCAACTACACTGGCGTCAGGATTCCATCTCATACCTGCTCCGTTGCTCTGCTCTTCCCTAAGATGCTCGGAAGAAACATATGACATGTAATCAATAAACACTTCGCTGCTGTAAGCATCACGCGCATCAAGTTTTTCCATCTGGGATATTGCTTGGGACAATATGATGAACAAACGTTCCGGATTAGCTTGTGTCCAGACTGTCATCAGTGTGTCCTGGAATTCTCTTGCATATTCCTCGCTGGTCGGGAACATTTCCGCAAGGAACTCGATTATCATGTGCAGCTGATGGTTGATCTCAGGATTATTCCACATCTCACTGCCGCTCAGTTCTCCCATGACATCATAAGCTGTATACAGATACTCAAAATATTTGATATCTGTTTCCTCGGCAGGTGTATAAAGGTCCATTCCGTAACGCTCAAACCCCCAGCTTTCTATGGGGATCTGAGGGACCGGATCATACTTTCCGCAGATATT
>JAZOAJ010000316.1:0-7472 GCA_045595385.1 Lachnospiraceae bacterium
TGATTTGCCGACAGGTCCGTTCCGCAAATCGTTTACTCCGTTCTCTGAGTTCAAGCTTGCCCTGCAGAATGACCTTGCGGTTAAATATGCCGAATACATCAACTCCCTCGGGCTGAAGAATCAGGCAGGCGAGCTGCTGACATTTGATATCGGTCCGGATGGGAAACCGGATCCCCGGAGCGGAAGTTTTTACCGCCAGATACTCGCAAATATTTCCGAAGCTTTAAACATCTACATGAAGGACTGCATCCAGCCTGACGGATCATTCATAAAACTTGCCAAACAGCGTGTAAGGCCGGGCATGCCAGCTCCCGTCATCCGCACTCAGATGAAAGATGTGGATGAGTATCTCGCTGAATTTGAGGATACCGATAAGTGGCTCAGGAAAAACGATGACGGTTCATATGAGGTAACTGACCTGGCCGGTTTCATCAACGGGACACAGCTGAAGCGCAACAAGGACATCCCGAGCTTTGATACATTCCACAACACAATGGAAAGCAACGCATTCGGCTCTGAAGACATAGACAAATCCCACTTCAGCAAGATCGTGGCGGATGTACTCCGGGAGAACTATGACCGCTACAGCAAGCTGGATGGCTTTGAAGAGGAAGATGTGGATGATTACATCGCCCAGGCAAATGATCCTTATGTAATGAAGCAGGCTGAGCTCATGGCGTCCATGCTGACCATGCTGAACAAGGAATGCACGCCGGCAAAGCACTGGCGCACCCGCAACGGCTCAGCTGACCAGCATACCTCTTTCTCAATCGCGTATACCCTTGCCATGGCTGCAAATGCCCATCCCAAGGTGGAGAGCGTTGACTACGGCCTGCCATGGATGGAGCCCCACACCAGCGCTGAGGGAACTCCCTCTGCCGGAACATTTGAAGGCTGGGTCGAAAAGATCTGCCGCGGATAACATGCTTTAAAAGGAGGATGCAGGAACATGGATAAAAAAGACGAAAAACGCCCCGGCGGGCCCAGGAAGCTCGTAACTGAGATCAGCTACTCTGACATGGGAAACGGAGTCTATGACTTCGAATGCCCGCCAGTCGGTTTCCACTGCTATCTTGTTGTCGGATCTGATAGAGCTGTCATGGTCGACACCGGAATGGGAATAGGTTCCCTGATGGAAAAGATCAGGGAGATAACGGATCTGCCCGTATCAGTAATACTCACCCACGGTCATCCCGACCACGGCGGCGGCACGGCCGAATTTGACAAGGTGGAAATGTGGGAGAATGACTTTGACGTATATGAGAAGATGGCCTGCAAAGAATTCCGTATCCAGGATGTCGGCCACATGCCCGGCGGTGAAGAAAGCATCAAGAAGCTTCAGCCCACAGGGCCTGCTCCATCCGGTCTGTCTGACGGTCAGGAGATAGACCTTGGCGGCAGATCTCTAAAGGTTATATATGCGCCGGGACACACCCACGGAAGCATCTGCATTCTTGACAGCGAGACCGGATACATGTTCACTGGAGACAATGTCCAAGCATTTGAGACAACGCTCAGGGAGTGGAACTCAGGGACCATCGAACAGTATGTCCAGTCACTTGAAAAGCTTAAAAAATTCAACCCGGTTCTTCTGCTCGGCGGTCACGGACCTAACCGCAATCAGCCCTCACAGATAGACAAGTTTATCGAATGCGCCAAGGACATCCTTGGCGGTGCTGAAGGCGAAGAGAGACCGAACAGGATGGGAGGAGGCGTTAATTACATTTACGCAAAGGACGGAGTCCAGCTCTGCTACTCAAAAGATAAGATAAGATGACTACGTTGATCGTCCATTGATCAAACAAGACCAGGCACCCCTGATCTCATCATTTTATGAGGAATCTTCATAAAAACAACGAGCTCAGGGGTGCCTGGTTTTTTGCTTGATTTAACGGATGAAAAACGGGTCACTGTCACTTAAAGTGTAATCTGACCGGTTTTTCAGGATCCTCAGCTGTAAGGCAGTCGCCTTTGAAGCCCTCTTCGCTGATGCTCTCCTTGACATTTTCAACAACAGCTCCTGCTGCCAGCGTCAGTCTTCCTTCTGCCGCCCTGACCGCGTTTGTCTTTGCGATAATGTCGAGTTCACCGCCGTTAATTGTTATCTTTCCCTTTTCGCCGGTATCGATCCATAAATGCCCGCCGGCATACAGACCGCAGCTCTTTCTTGACGTGCCTCCGCGTGCGATCACCTTGCCGCCGCCTACAACAAGATCTCCTGCCCTTGCACAGATGGCACGGCTCCAGAAGCCCTGTACAGTATCGGCAGATACGGTTAATGAACTGCCGGTACTGCCTTCGAGTGTAAGGTCTCCGCTTGCGTACAGGACACCGACATTTGCATCAGGCTTATCGTTCCTGACACTTAAGGAATTGTCCCCTTTAAAGACTATCTTTGTTCCGTCAGGTACAGCCATTGCGATGTCTGCAGAAGTCTCGAAGCTGAATCCGTCCAGGAACACGGTGTCCCCGTCTGCTGAGATGCCCGGCAGTTCCAGCACTTCTTCACTGATGGTGCCGATAAACTGCTCCTTATCCTCGCTGCAGCCAATGCCCTTCTTCAGTTTTCCCGATGCTTTATCATAACAGACCGTAAAATCATTCATTGCTGTCTCCTCTGTTTCTGATGCCTGCCATCAGCTCGCCAAGGCTGCATTCAAGCGCATCAAGGCTGCATGCCCTGCTGCACATTTTACAAGTACTCTCAGCTTTCTTTTGGTCTTCGAGTCTCTTCTGTCTCATTTCCGGAGACTGCATCATACTGCACTTCGGGCTAGAGAGCGGGCATCTGTTTTTACAAAATGAACAATACTCTTCTTTTTCCATTTTACAGGTAGAAATTCTGCTCTCCGCCGACAAAATCCTGTCCCGGAGGATTTACAAATCCTGAATGCCAGGTCTGACCTGTGCTCTCAAGGGTCTCCTTGTCAAGGATGTTGAGGTCAGGTCTGTCATAGCAGAATGTGTATCTGGAATCAAGTTTTATCTTGTAGAGCCTTACAGCGTTTCCGCCGATGATGAGGTTGATCTCATCCTGTGTGCACAGATCAAGATCCTTCAGGCGGTGTATCTGATGAGTGCTCCATCCATAATAGTCAGGCTGATAGCTGAGCTCCCTGTTACCGCTCTTCCAGTTGTTCCTGTTAAACCAGATCCATGTCGCAGGAGTGTACTTGTATCCCGGCATGGTGTTCTGCATGTACCATACCCTGCTTCCTGTATCTCCGCCGCCCCAGAGGAGCTTGGCCGCACCTATCTGGTAATTCTTGAGCGCCATCTCGTAGTACTCTGCTTTCCAGTATCCTGTCTCAAGGTATACATGCTCGAACAGGCCTGCAAGATAGCATGCGCTCTTTATGTCTTCCGGCATCTGGCCGCCGCCGTGGGCAATTATGACCTTGAACCCGGGATATTTCTGGCATACGTTCGCGATCATGGTAAGTGGCTCTTCCATGCTGATGTGGCTGTAATCATGGAAATATACAGGCACGTCATAATGTGTGGCAAGCTCAGCTATCGCGCACCACTCCTTGAAACGTTCTGCCCTTGTAGGTCTCGGTCTCGGGCATCCCAAGCTTCCCGGTGCGATCTCGCCGATACCGACGCAGATATCAGGTCCCACTGATAGTGCTTCATCGAGTTCCTTGATGGAGTCTTCGATGTTCCATTCTTTTTCGCCCTTTGCTGCCCTCATCCTTGTGGTCGTGTCAACGCACATGGAACGGAACCTCTTCGGGTTCTTCCTGACCATGTCAAAGTGCATCTTGTTTGTTGTTCCGATCATGCTCGGGAGGATGATACCCATGTCAATCCCGTACACATCCATGTCAAGCAGGATCATGTCGGAGTTATCGGCCTCCTCGACCTGTGCATTAACGCCGTAGATCTTGCTGTCTTCTGATGCATGATCTTTCTTTCCCGGGTGAATGTGTCCATCCACCACGAATCTTCCCATCTTCATATTTTAATCCTCCTTATCTGACTCTTTTATCCATTTTTCAGCTTGAGCATAAAGTTCTTTTACCTGTTCAGGTCTGTCAATGCCGGGAAGCTCCTGGCTTACATTTCCGTCAACATATGACAGATATCTTACCGGATGCCTGAAAGATCTCAGTTTTTCAATGTCAAGCTCAAGAGCTGTTCCCGGGATCTCCGGTGCGAGCTGGTCGCCTTCATATATCCCTCTGTTGTCTGTTATCTTCCAGGTATCATCTCTTTTTTCAACGCGGTAGATAAGGCGGATGTAATATGTCAGCACTGCCTTTACACCGTTTACGCTCACCCATCTGATCGTAGTCTGAGGAGCCTCGACATATGCCCTGTTTCCATTCAGGTGCACTACCAGAGGCGCGAGCCTGCTGATTATGGGAAACTCCGGATCATGTACCGGCGCTTTCCCGCCGTGAAGATACTCGCTTACCGGCACATCTTTAGCTGTCCAGCTGGTGGTGACGGTCGCGTCAGGGTGATAACACTGCTCCAGCTCATCTATACGCTGAGTTACACGGCACTGGCGTTCCCTGACGATCAGATCACAGATCTGAGTATGATCATTCATCAATAAACCTCCGTTTCCGGCCTGTTCATCTGCTTTCAGGCCACACCGAAATATTAACATGCGCTAAAATTCAGCATCAATTCGTTATGGCGGAGATTATTGCGCATATTGTATTAATGCAATCTGTGTGATATCATTTTCAAGCGGAGGGAATACTTATGGAATTCAGGATGATACAGGAATTTGTCGTACTTGCGGATGTAAAAAACTATGCCAGGGCTGCGGAGGAGCTTTACATGACTCAGGCAACCTTGTCCCGGCACATAAATGCCCTTGAGAAGGAATTCGGGCAGATGCTCTTCCACCGCACTACCAGAAAAGTTGAGCTCACCTTTTTCGGAGAAGATTTTCTGAAATATGCCAGGCAGCTCTGTCAGACATGGCAGGAATGCCAGGATGACCTGTTCTCAGACTCCCGAAGGAATTCTCTTGTCATAGGCATTTCCGCCATCATCCTTGAAGAGAGAGACATTAAGGAGCGTCTTGCAGGTTTTTCCATCGCGAATCCCGAACTGAACGTTGAGCTGGTATCAGATGATGATGAGAGCCGGCTGATCGAGAGGATGCGCAGACACGATCTTGACACCGCAGTGCTCAGAGAGCCCGTCGGGATCACTGACAATTTCAGAAGGGTCAAACTGTACCCTGCTGAACCTCTCTGCCTGCTCCTGCCTTCCGATCACGTGTACGCCAAAAACAGGAGTGTAGATCTGGATCTCCTTAAAGATGAAACCTTCCTTCTTCCCCCGGAATCATCCTACAGTTATAAGCTTTTCATGGACAGATGCAGTGATCTCGGATTTGAACCGAAAGTAAGAAGTTCGATACGTGGCCGGGAGATAGCGAGAAAAATGACAAGAAACAGGATGGGAATACCTGTTATGAGCAGGCTGGCCGCGACAGGGGCGGCCGATGAAAGCTTAAGCATAGTTGAGATCGATCCGCCAATCATGCAGCAGATAGACATGGTATGTCCTTCGGCAGGGAAGACCTCTTCCCCGCTGAAGGCACTGCTTGAATACATGAAACAGAGCCAGAAAAAGATATCTGTCAGAACCCCATTTTCTTAAGGTCACTCACCAGCTGAACATAGAATTCCCTGACGTCAAAGCCGTCAATGTTTTCCCTGTTCAGATCTATCACGTCGCCGTGCGAGATGCCTCTGCTGCTCTTTTCATTTCGAAGCAGAGTCACATTTTCACCCCATGGGAATGAATCTATTCCTACGAGCCCGTCATTTTCACCGTCAAAGTGTTTCACAAGATGGTAAGTGAAATTCAGCGGGAATTTTCCGGACGTGGCTTTCTTAAGGACTGAACCCACGGACCTGTAGTAAACCCCGGGGACGTCCTTTATCTCTTCATTCAATTCAACGCATGCCGACGACGTCAGGTCCCTTACTGCCGAAATGAAATCCGGATCCTTATCTCCGAGCCTGGCGGCAGCGTAGTTATATTTCTTAGCTATTGCAAGCCTGCCGGATTCAGGCACCTTGTTGAAAAAGTATTCCGCGAACTCGCATCCTCTGTGTGGAGTGTTGATCGTCGTGAGGCTTGCGGCCAGAGAAGGATCCAGGCTGAGCATGGCCCTTGAATCGAGACCGCCTTTTGAATGGGCGATGATGTTTACCTTTTCGCAGCCGGTCTCAGCCATGATGGCCCTGACCCTGGCCTCCAGTTCCTTCGCGCTGTCACGCACTGCTGCCGCACTGTTATGGTTGCCGTAGTAGATGACGGCTCCGTTCTTCTCCAGCTCTTTGGGGATCCTGCCCCAGTAGTTCAGATGCTTAAAATCCCTGAAGAAAACGCCGTGTACAAGAAGTATCGGATATTTTGTCCGGCATACCTGATCATCTTTCCGTTCAGCGTCTCTCTTTATCAGGGCATTCTCGAACCGGATCTCTTTGATGCAGGTTTTTATGATCTTCCCGAGCATGATCAGATGCGCTATCGGAACCCAGCCGAATATTATGCCAAGCACCCTGATCTTAATGCCCAGCTGAACTGATGTGGAATAAGTCAGTATTATGCCGACCCAGAAAATGATGAACTCTATCAGCACAAGCACGCCTGCTGTTATCCCCCAAGCCACATAGTTTTTCTCGGGCATCAGAAGGAAGATGACAAGCAGCGCAACGTCAACTAAGAGTAATGCAACGAATATTATCAAGAAAACCACGCCGGTGCGGAGAGTCCTAAGTCTCATTTTACAGGTACCCCGTCAGGATATGATATGTATTTACAGGTAATAAGGTCAAATTCCGCCCCGCTGTATGGAGCTGTTGCCGCATAGCCGTATTCGTCATGCAGAGTCCGCACATAACTGTCGCAGACCTCGTTTTCCCCATGATTTACAAATACGATCTTCGGCCTTTTTGCGAATCCTCTTATCCACCTGATGAGTCCGTCTCTGTCGGCATGTCCGCTCTTGCCCGGCATGTAGCAGATCTCGGCATTCACAGCTATCTCATCGCCGAACAGCTTGACCTTGTCAATGCCGTCCAGAAGTATACGGCCGAGAGTTCCATTTGCCTGGTAACCGACAAATAACACCATGTTCTCGGGTTTCCATAGGTTATGCTTTAAGTGATGCCTGATCCTGCCTGCGTCACACATTCCGCTTGCTGAGATTATCACCTTCGGAGATCTGTCAGAATTGATCGCCTTGGAATCATCAACTGTTTCAGAGATCAGGACGCCCGGGCTCATCAGCGGATTTATGCCGTTGTCCACCATTTCCAGAACTTCGCTGTCCATGTATTCCCGGTCTATCTGCAGGAAGATACCCGTGGCTTTATTTGCCAGCGGACTGTCAACATATACTTTGAAGTCATCGTGTCCGGTAACCATCCCTTTAACCTTGATCTGGCGGATGTAATAGAGCATGTCCTGCGTACGCCCGACGGCAAATGCAG
>JAZOAJ010000317.1:0-13119 GCA_045595385.1 Lachnospiraceae bacterium
TTTCTTGAGTTCTTTTGCCTTGGCATACAGAGCGATGGGGCTTACTATCAGTTCAGCTGCTATGTCAAGCAGCGCACTCTTTGTTCTTCTGTTCATGCTTTCCACCTGTCTTTCTTTTGTATTGATGATCGGCGTTATAAAACTATTCTGTATAGATTTTAACCCTATTGCGTATGCAAGGTCAAGTAGTTCCCTACCCTTGGAAATTGTGAAAATTTAAAGAAGAAGAGTCCGGCGTGCCGGACTCTTCTTTATACTGCGTCTGAAAGTTATATCATCCTTCGTACTTCTCACCCCATGGTGTATTAGGCTCAACCGGATCTTCTCTCTCATAGTTATCTGCCTGCCACTCTTTTCCATAGCGTGCCTTGAATTCACGGATGTGTGCGATAATGTCATCCATCTCCGGATGCTTGACCTCAAATCCTGTCTCAGGCTTCTTCTTGAAGCTGTACTGAGGAATGTTCCAAGGCTGATCCCATGCTCTTCTGTCAGCAAACTCTGTCGGCTTGTCTCCGAGATACTCAGGATCATTGTAATCCGTTGTTTCGGGAACAACATCATAGAGGTCTGAGAAATCAAGCTTGTTGACCTTTGTGTTCTCAGTAGGTATAGCGTCATTTTCTCCAAGAGGATATACCTTGGCAAGCATGGTCTTTGTAGGTGCTCCGCCGTATCCTGTCTCAGGATGGTTCATTCCTGTAGGAATGAGCTGGTTGACGTTGATATCCCATACTCCGTACAGGTTCGGAGCTTTTCCTTCAGTCTCCGGCAGCCACCATGCGTGAGGGCACATGATGATGTTCTCATGTACGACAGGTGTTAATTTAAGTTTACGTTTTACCTTGCCTCTTACACCTTCGATCCATACCCACTGTCCGTCATTGAGGCCGAGTTTTGCAGCGCTCTTCGGGTTCATCTGGCACTCAGGCTCCTGCTCGAACTGACGCAGCCAGGGGATCTGGCGATGCTCTGAATGGAACATGGTCGGCATGCGGCGTCCTGTGATCATGATGAACGGGTATTCCTTATAAAGCTCCGGTGTGCTGATCGGGCTCTCGATGGGTTCCTCGTGATGAGGAAGCGGATCTGCTCCGTACTTCTCAAGGAGTGTGGAGTGAAGCTCGACCTTTCCGGTAGGTGTGTTGAATCCGGGTTCCCCGTTTGCACGGAGAAGGCCTTTCTCATGGCGGTAGTAACCTGAGCATCCGCTCTCGTGATCCTTCGGTGCAAGTGCCCAGGGGCTCTCAGCGAGTTCGTCGAATGTCTTGCCGCATACTGAGATACGGTCTGTGAACAGATCTCTGAGTGTCGGCCACGGCACAGCCTGAGGGTTAAGTCTCTTTGCGAGTTCGAATGCCACATCCCAGTGTCCGCGGCACTCTGCCACCTGGATCTGTTTATGGATGGCATTGAGTGGAACACCTGTTGTGAATACTGAATCCTTCTCGGCAAATGTCGTACCGGGCAGGATGATATCGCCGATAGCCTGTGCGGTAGGTGTCATGAAGCAGTCTGCAACAACATTGAAGTCAAGTTTCTTGACTGACTCATAATAACGGCGGGGATCCTGTGCGGTACATGCCATGAAGTTATTTGTATAAAGATACAGTCCGCGGATGGGGTAAGGCTTCTGAGTCTCCATCTGGCGGAGAACATCATCGGAAATAGCCCATGCACGGAAATTCTTAACGAGCGGATACTCATGGCAGCCGATACGCTTCTTGTTCATGTTGTCTACAAATTCCTGTCCGTAGAGCTGAACGGTCTCCCATGTTGAATACGGATAGATCGTTACCTTGTACGGAGGACGCGCGATTATCTCACCGCCCGGAACATCCAGGTTACCTGTGATCGCCCACAGGCAGTTGAGAGCCTGTATTGTTCCTATGGAGTTCATGTTGGAGTCAAGCGGCTGTCCCCAGCGGATCGAAGCGGGCTTTGCTTTTGCATACATCCTTGCGCATTTTACGATATCCTCTGCAGGAACCCAGGTGATCTCGGAGACCTTCTCCGGGCTGTATTCCTGTACACGCTCCCTCAGCTCTTCAAATCCGTATGTCCATTTCTCTACAAATTCATGATCGTAGAGATCCTCGTTGATGATGACATTCATCATTCCAAGAGCGAACGCCGCGTCAGTTCCCGGACGGAGCTGGCACCAGAGTTCCGCACGTGTTGACATCCATGTCTGGCGCGGATCCACAACGATCATCTTGGTTCCCCTCTTCATGAGGTCTATTACAAAGTGAGAAGAATAATAGTGGTCGGCGCACTGGGAACCTCTTGTTCCGCGGCCCCAGATGATCATGAGCTCCGGAACTTTGAACTCAGGGTCATCATATCTTTCAGGTGAGCACTGTGCAGCATCTTCAAACTGGATGTCGCCTGCGACCATGTTCATGGCTGCGAGACGTGGTGTGAAGCATGCGATACCTGAAAGTCCGAAAAGTGTCCAGTTAGGACTTCCGTATGCGTAAGCAAGGAAGATGAGCGAGCCTCCGGCATCACGTCCGGTGCCCTGTCCGAATACCATGGCCTCCGGGCCGTACTCCTCCTTGATCTTTTTCATCTTGTACTCTACTTCGTCAAGGGCCTCATCCCATGAGATCCTTGCCCATTTGCCCTCACCGCGGGCGCCCATTCTCCTGAGCGGATACTGGAGACGGTTAGGATGGTAAGCATACTGTGTAAGAGCAAGAGCTCTCGGGCACAGACGTCCCTGAAGGAAAGGATGGCTCTCATCGCCTTCCACCTTCATCAGTTTGCCGTCCTTGATATACAGTTCAACGCCGCAGCCGCCGTGGCAGCCGGGTCCGCCTGACCATGCACCGGTCTGAACGACCTTTGTGCCATCATCTAAATATCTTGTACTCATTGATTTACCTCTTTAATGTCCTTTTGCTTTTCTACAGTTCTCTTCGTTACTTAAGGAAGATCATGGGTTTTTTACTCTCGTTCTTAGCCTTCTCCATAAGTTCTTCCGCAGTGCCGAACTCGATACACTGTGCAAGGCAGTGCTTTGCGCAGGAAGGACGCATGTTCGGTCCGCTGGCCACACGCGTAAGACAAAGATTGCAGAGATTTGTAACATAGGGAACATAATCGATGTTGAGCTTGTCCTTCTCGTTGAGCACCATCTCGGTCACTTTGATACCGAACTGGTCTGCATCGAGATGATTCTCCTGCGCGCATGCCACTTCGCATGAATGGCATCCTGTGCAGTAGTAGACATCGATCAATAAACCATACTTATTCATGCCTTCTACCTCTCACTTTTTAAATATTTGCATAAACAGACCTGACTTGTCCCGAAAATGTCAGGGGTGCTTACATTATGCACCAATATTAATTATATATCTTTTGGCATACTTGTAATAGGGTTATAATTTTTAGAATTAAAGGTAAATTTTTATGGCATTTTGCTTCAGAACTTGAAAATGATACCGATCAGTGCTGAAAAAGCGATAAAAGCGATAGGATGAACCTTCTTAAGGGGTTTGAGCCGCATCAGAACGAATACGACAGCAAACAGTATCATCATCTGCCAGTTCACATGGGTGAATACCTCACCCAGTTTCCCGAATGAAGCGAACGTGATCTTTTTAACATCAAAGAAAACAACAAGGATGACGCTCAGTCCGGCCGAAGCTATGAGCGCGGTTGACATCGGTCTGAGCAGATAAAATGCGCCTGCCACGAAACGGTTATTCCTGAATTTTTCCAGGATCTTGGCAATGATCAGTATGACAACCACTGACGGGAGCGCGAGCGACAATGTCGCGAGTATACCTCCGCCAAGCGATGCGAAGAAGTTGCCGGTAAGGTTGTGCATGACGGTATACCCGCTGTAAGTCGCCATGTTGATCCCTATCGGACCCGGAGTCGACTCTGATATCGCGAGCATGTTAAGGACGTCCGCATGCGAGAACCATTCCGGATGCAGATTGCTCATCTCATAAAGGAAAGGCAGCGTTGCAAGACCGCCTCCGAAAGCGAAAAGTCCTGTTTTTATGAAACTCCAGCAAAGGATGAGCAGCGTTATCATTTTCCTACTGCCTCCTTCCCCTTGATCAACGTGATGATAATGCTGATCGCGATCACACACAGAACGATATACACAGTACTGAACGATGTAAAGAATGAGACTATGAGAACTCCTATAAACGTTACGATCGTAAGGATATCTATCAGCGATTTCTTCATGAACCCGATAACAGCATTTACTATGAGCGCTGAAACGCAGACGCGGATGCCTGCGAATGCATGCTTGACATACTCGTTATCAGCGAAATTGATGAGCACTGATGCAATGATCGTGATAATGATGATCGACGGAGTTACGACTCCGAGCGTGGCCACGATCCCTCCGGGCACTCCTTTTTTCTTGTAGCCGACAAATGTAGCCGTATTAACCATTACTATGCCGGGAGTAATCTGGGCAATGGCGACATAATCCATAAGTTCTTCTTCGCTTATCCATTTTTTCTTTTCAACAAGTTCTCTCTGGATAATGGATATCATCGCATAACCGCCCCCGAATGTTGTAAGGCCGATGAGGAACATGGTTATGTATAATTCGAAGAATTCCTTAATTTTTTTCATTTCATGTTCTGCCTGACGACTTCCCATGCAAGTATCCCGGCAGCTACTGACGCGTTCAGTGAATCGATGTCGCCTTTCATGGGTATCGATGCTATAAAATCACATTTTTCTTTTACGAGACGGCTCACGCCCTCACCTTCGTTGCCGATGACCAGGCCTATGGCTCCCGTAAGATTAAGCTCGTACATGGAAGTGCCTCCCATGTCGGCACAGACAAACCAGACTCCTTGCTCCTTAAGGTAATCTATGGTCTGGGAAATGTTCGTGACTTTTGAGATCAGTGTATGATAAACGGCACCTGCGCTGCATTTTGCAACAGTGGCATTCACTGTGGCGCTGCGGTGCTTGGGTATGATAACTCCGTGTGCGCCTGCCAGATTGGCAGTCCTGATGATGGCACCCAGATTATGTGGATCTTCTATCCCGTCAAGGACAAAGATAAATGGAGCCTCTCCCTTTTCTTCTGCCCGCTTGAGGATATCTTCCACTTCGGCGTAAACTACAGCAGAGAGGTTCAGTATCACTCCCTGATGGCGTCCGGTCTGGCTCATGGAATCCAGCTTGTCCTTAGGCACAAAAACTGTGAGGATGCCCCTCTCCTTTGCGAGCGCGATTATGGCGCTTACGGGACCCGCCTTTTCGCCCTCCTGAACGTAGAGTTTGTCAGCATTGGTACCGCCCTTAAGCGCTTCCGCGACTGCATTCCTGCCCTCTACCATCAGTTCGTTTTTCTTTTCGTTCTCTTTTGCTGCCATTGATCTATTCCGGCTTACTGCCGCTTTCATCTTTTGAAATACCTGTACGGATAAGTTCAAATGCCCTGGCGATGCTGCCCTTCAGATAAAGATATGCACAAAGCGCCTCGAGTCCCGTTGCCCTTCTGTACTCGCTTATCGTACAGTTATGCGGTGCGGACACCGATTTTGCATTTCTGCCTCTTTTGTACACCGCCAGTTCTTCTTCTGTCATTTCTTCCTGAAGAAGTTCTGCAAGTTTTGCCTGAGACGGCGCATTTGAATACTTTTTAGCAAATGTGTTCAGGCCGCCTGCCTTTCCGTTGAGACGTTCAAGCGCAATGCTCCTGATTATCAGTTCATAGACTGAATCACCGACGTATGCCAGTGTAAGGCTTGCCACCTTTGTCGGGTCTGTAAACATGGTTCCGTCTATTTCCTGTGCCACTTGACTCCCTCTCTGGTATCCTCAAGTACAATATCCATTGATAAAAGCTGAGCCCTTATGGCATCCGCCCTGGCAAAATCCTTTGCCTTTCTGGCTGCCTGTCTTTCAGCTATGAGAGCTTCGATCTCTTCGTCCAGGCTCTCTTCTTTCTTCTCTGTGACTATTCCCAGCACATCGCACAGCATCTGGAGTTTTTCCTTGAGATACTTCACAAACGCAATTGATGAATCCTCATTTACCGCTGCATTGATCGCTCTTACAAGTTCAAATACCGCGGCTATGGCATCGGCTGTGTTGCAGTCGTCATCCATTGCATCTTCAAACTTTCTGATATAGGCCTCGGCAAGGTTCATGTCCTCGCCTTCAAGCGGTCCTTCCGGACGGTTTGTACCGTTCTTCAGGATGAAGTCCAGGTTGTTTACTGTATTGAGGATCCTGTCCAATCCTGTCTTTGCGCTCTCCATGAGCTCATCAGAGAAGTTGAGCGGGCTCCTATAATGTGCGCTGAGCATGAAGAACCTCAATACCTGAAGGTCGTAGTGTTCGCTTATGTCCCTTACAGTGAAGAAGTTTCCGAGCGATTTGCTCATCTTCTCCCCGTTGATGTTAAGGAAAGCATTATGCATCCAGTACTTTGCGAAAGGAACTCCGTTCGCCGCTTCTGACTGGGCTATCTCGTTTTCATGATGAGGGAATATCAGGTCAACACCGCCGGCATGGATGTCTATCTGCTCTCCGAGATACTTCTTGCTCATCTCGGAGCACTCTATATGCCAGCCGGGTCTTCCCTGGCACCAGGGGCTGTCCCAGTAAGGCTCTCCCTCTTTCTTCGGTTTCCAAAGGACAAAGTCAAACGGGTTCTCTTTGCTGTCCTCTCCTGTTACTTTGATGGCTTCTTTTTCTTTTCTGTGTCCGCTCTCAAGGTCATCGAGGTTCTTGTGCGAGAGCTTGCCATAGTCCCTGAAGCTCCTTACACGGTAGTAAACTGTTCCGTCTTCAGCGACATATGCATACCCCTTGTCGATCAGAGTCTGGATCATGTCTATCATCCCGCCGATCTCCTGCGTGGCGAGAGGATGTGTAGTCGCAGGCTTGATGTTCATGCCTGCCATGTCCTTTTTGCATTCTTCAATATAGCGTTTTGAGATCTCTTCACTCGTCACGCCTTCTTCATTTGCCGCCTTTATGATCTTGTCATCAACATCGGTAAAGTTCGATACATAATTCACATCATAACCCTTGTATTCAAGGTAGCGGCGGAATGTATCGAAAACGATCATCGGCCTGGCGTTTCCGATGTGGATCAGGTTGTATACGGTAGGTCCGCATACATACATTTTTATCTTTCCTTCTTCAAGTGGCTTAAGGTCTACTTTCCTTGCCCTAAGTGTATCGTATATTCTCAATTTTCTTCTCCGATCTGCCCGTGGCAGTTATTTTTCTGTTTTTGCGATCAGCTCATCAAGCTTCTTGTTAAGTGCTTCATATTCAAGCTGCAGCAGTGCAATGTCGTTCTTTACAGGGTCCGGCAGATGCACCTGATCCAGTTCTTTTCTCGGGACTTCGACTGTGCTGCTCTTTACTACGCGGCCGGGTATGCCGACAACCGTAGAATTGGGCGGAACCTCCTGCAGCACGACCGAGCCTGCGCCTATCTTGGAATTTGCTCCAATGGTGAATGAGCCCAGAACCTTCGCGCCTACGCTGATCATTACGTTGTCTTCAATGGTAGGATGACGTTTGCCCTTTTCTTTACCGGTACCGCCTAGTGTAACTCCCTGATAAAGGGTGACATTGTCGCCTATGACTGTGGTCTCGCCTATCACGACTCCATGACCGTGATCAATGAAAAAGCCTTTTCCGATCGTGGCTCCGGGATGGATCTCGATACCGGTCTTTCTGGCTGCTCGCTGGGAAATCTTCCTTGCCCGGTAATACTTCCCCTCAAGATACAGCTTATGAGCTTTTCTGTATTTATAGATTGCCCAGAAACACGGATACAAAAGTACTTCCCGGCGTTCTTTGATCGCCGGGTCACGCTCCATTATGACTTCTGCTTCTTCTTTATAATATTTTAAAAATCCCATAACGAATAGTTTATCAAATATGCCGATTATGTCAAGAAACAGCCTTGTTTATCAGCACTGCCGCCTGCGCGGCAATTCCCTCACCCGAGCCTGTAAAACCAAGGTGTTCCTCGGTTGTTGCTTTTACATTTACCTGTGAAACATCTATCTCAAGCGCTGCCGCGATGTTCTTCTTCATGTCTTCAATGTGGGGTGCCATCTTCGGTGCCTGCGCTATGATGGTGGAATCTATGTTTCCAACTTCATACCCTGCTGCTTTTAACCTCTTCCCCACTTCTTCAAGAAGCTTAATGCTGTCCGCGCCAAGATAAGCATCGTCATTATCCGGGAACAGATGCCCTATGTCCGGCATGGCTGCTGCTCCAAGCAGCGCATCCATTATGGCATGCACGAGCACATCAGCGTCCGAATGCCCGTCCAGCCCCTTTTCATATGGGATGTTCACTCCGCCTATGATAAGCTGCCTTCCGCTTACCAGCCTGTGTACATCATATCCTGTTCCTACCCTCATGAAGATGCCTCCATAATCCTGTTTTTGTAATCATCCTACACTAAACTGATCTTTGTCAAGTTTATTCAGGTATTCCCCTGGTCTGTGTACAGAATTTACGCTTGTGACCATTTACTTGTGGTCACAAGCGTAAAATTTGTACACGAACGCCGGGATTCATGGTCACAAGCGTATAATCTGGACATCCCGGGCCCATCATCATATTGAGGGTTAACATCAACAAATATAAACACCCCTACAGCAGAGTTTTGTAGTAGTATATAAAAAAAGGAGCAAGGCTCCGGGAAGAAGACGATCAATGAAAGTAAAAGATTTCAATCTGCAGCAGACACTTGAATGCGGGCAGTGCTTTAACTTCGAAAAGCTGGCTGACCTGGATTATGTTGTCATAGCTTTCGGCAAAGTGCTGCATGTTACCCAGCACGCTCCAAAAAGCGGAGACCTTAAAGGGATCAGCGAACTGGAGCTGGATGCATCTGAAGATGACATAAAGAATATCTGGATCCCTTATTTTGATCTTGAAAGGGATTATGATGAGATAAAGAGCGACATAGCGCAGGCGGAGCCGCGGCTTGCTCCGGCAATCGACAAGTATGGCGGGCTCAGGATACTGAACCAGGAATTTACCGAGACGCTCCTTTCCTTCATCATCTCCCAGAATAAGAACATCCCGCAGATAAAAAAGATAGTGCGCGGCATCTGTGAAGGATTCGGAGAAAGCGGGGCAGAGGTCAACGGAACATATTATAAGACATTCCCGGATAAAAAGAGGCTCGGGGCAATGACAGAGGATGATTTCCGCGCACTTAAAACGGGATTCAGGGCGCCGTATCTGGTAAATGCGATAGAAGCAGGGCTGGACGGCGACGCGCTCCGTCAAATGAGCTATGAGGGAGCTAAAGCTCAGCTTACCAAGATCAAAGGTGTCGGTGACAAGGTCGCGAACTGTGTGCTGCTGTTCTCCCTGGGATTCCGTTCTGCATTTCCGGTAGATGTCTGGATCAAGCGGATCATGGAGGAAATGTACTTCGGATGTGATACGGATAAGAAGATAATAGAGGCATTTGCCGTGGACAGGTTCGGAAAATGGGGCGGTTACGCCCAGCAGTACCTGTTCATGCACGCAAGGGAGAAATAGTGTGTTTTATTTGTGTTTTTCACAAAAAAAGAAATTTAAGGGTTGCAAATCAAAACTCATTGTTATATTATAACCACTGTGGTTAGCACTCGACCATAATGAGTGCTAATAGAAGAATCAAGGAGGCATCTAAAAAATGAAATTAGTTCCATTGGGAGAGAGAGTAGTTCTTAAGCGCGCTGAAGCTGAAGAGACAACAGCATCAGGCATCATCATTTCCGGACAGGCTAAGGAAAAGCCCGCACAGGCAACAGTTATCGCTGTAGGTCCCGGAAAGATCATAGATGGAAAATCAACAATGACGGTTAAGGAAGGTGACGTAGTTATCTTTTCAAAGTATGCCGGAAGCGAAGTAAAATTAGGTGACGAGGAATTTATCGTGGTAAATCTGAATGATATCCTCGCGATCGTAGAATAAGGAGGAACTCAGAAATGCCAGCAAAACTTTTAAAGAATGGCGCAGAAGCCAGAGAAGCAATCCAGGGCGGCGTAGACAAGCTCGCCAACACAGTTAAGGTCACACTCGGACCCAAGGGAAGAAATGTCGTACTCGGCAAGCCCTTCGGCGGTCCTTTGATCACAAATGACGGTGTAACCATCGCAAGAGAGATCGAATTTGAAGATCCGTTCGAGAACATCGGCGCACAGCTCGTAAGAGTAGTAGCAACACAGACAAATGATGTTGCAGGCGACGGAACAACAACAGCTACAGTACTTGCACAGGCCATGATCGATGAGGGCGGCAAGAACCTCGCAGCAGGCGCTAACCCGATCATCCTCAGAAAAGGCATGCAGGCAGCTTGCGACGCAGTTGTTGAGAAGCTCGGCGCAATGAGCGCTAAGGTTTCAGGCAGCGAGCAGATCGCACGTGTTGCAGCTATCTCAGCAGGAGATGACAGTGTAGGCGAGATGGTAGCTGAGGCAATGGACAAGGTTACAGCTGAAGGCGTAATCACCATCGAAGAGTCCAAGACAATGAAGACTGAGCTTGACATCGTTGAAGGCATGCAGTTTGACCGTGGATATCTTTCAGCTTACATGTGCTCAGACCTTGAGAAGATGGAAGCAAACCTTGAAGACGCTTACATCCTCATCACAGACAAAAAGATCTCCTCAACACAGGATATCCTTCCTCTGCTCGTGCAGATCGTTAAGACAGGCTCCAAGCTCCTCATCATCGCTGAGGACGTTGAAGGCGAAGCTCTTACAACACTTATCGTCAACAAGCTCAAAGGCGTGTTCAATGTAGTTGCTGTCAAGGCTCCGGGATTTGGCGACAGAAGAAAAGAGATGCTCAAGGATATCGCTATCCTTACAGGCGGACAGCTCATCTCTGAGGAAGTAGGACTTACACTTGCTGACGCTACAATGGATCAGCTCGGATTTGCCAAGTCTGTCAAGATCACAAAAGAGACCACAACCATCGTTGACGGCGCAGGCACAAAAGAAGCCATTGCTGACAGATGCGCCCAGATCCGTGCAGGCATCGCTACAACAACATCTGACTACGACAGGGAGAAATTCCAGGAGAGACTTGGAAAGCTCACAGGCGGCGTAGCAGTCATCAGAGTCGGCGCAGCTACCGAGACTGAGATGAAAGAGAAGAAGCTCCGTATGGAGGATGCTCTCAACGCTACAAAGGCAGCTGTTGAGGAAGGTGTCATCGCAGGCGGCGGCTCAGCTTACATCCATGCTCAGAAGGCTGTAATGGATATCCTCAAAGACCTTGAAGGCGATGAGAAGACAGGTGCCATGATCGTTTGCAAGGCTCTTGAAGCTCCTCTGTTCGCAATCGCTGACAACGCCGGACTTGAAGGCGCAGTCATCGTTAACAAGGTTAAGGAGAGCAAAGAGGGAGAAGGCTTCGACGCTCTTAACAGCGTATATGTCAACATGATCGACGCAGGCATCCTTGATCCTGTTAAGGTCACAAGAACAGCTCTTCAGAACGCTACATCAGTAGCTTCCACATACCTCACAACCGAGGCTGTTGTTGCTGACAAGGAAGATCCGATGGCAGCAATGCAGGCAGCTCAGGGCGGCATGGGCGGAATGATGTAATTTCCCAAAACGCTTTTAGGCGGGACCGTAAGGCCCCGCCTTTTTTGCTGTATGCGCCTATGTCAGGCCGGCAGCCCCCCAAACAGGCTGGCTTTTCCTGTTTTTGACAAAAAACGGTCTGTTTAGGGATACCTGAAAAACCGATGCTGATGACGATTGATACAAGACTCGCAATATGTTATACTAATCTTTAATTTAAAGGAAGGTTGGAAGGACCATATGAAGATCATCATAGCAGGGTGCGGAATAGTCGGAACCGCGCTGGCGGAAAGGCTTGCAGTAGGCAAACATGCCGTCACAGTGATCGACGTAAATGAAAAGCACCTCAATTACATCCAGAACATCCTTGACGTTCTCTGCATTAACGGAGACGCAACGGCTCCGGATACGCTCATTGAAGCAGGTGCGGGAAATGCGGACCTGTTCATTGCTGTTACGGATTCTGATGAGAACAATCTCCTTGCGTGCCTGGTCGCCAAGAAGCTCGGCGCCAGCAACACGATCGCCCGTGTGCGTACGACCCAGAATGTGAAGACTGCCAATATCCTTACAGAAGAGATGGGTCTTTCCATGGTCATCAACCCTGAGCTTGAAGCAGCGCGTGAGATCTTCAATGCGCTGAAATATAAGCCGGTCGGACAGGTTGAATCCATTGCCAAAGGATCTGCCGAGATCATCACATGCACTGTAAAGCCTGATACCATCATCTGCAACGTTCCCATCAGGGACATGAACAAAGTGACAGGCACCAGAGTCCTGATCTGCGGCATCAAGAGGAACGGAGAAGTATTCATACCGACAGCCGATACAGTCATACAGGCAGGGGATACGCTGTCATTTGCAGGCGCTACCAGGAATGTCCTCGTTTTCCTTAAGAAGATCAAATATGACACTGAGAAGATCAGGAACATGGTGATCATAGGCGGAAGCAAGCTGGGCATATTCCTGGCCAGGAAGGTAATTGAGGCGGGTATCCCGGTCAAGTTCGTTGACAATGTTTCCGAAAAGAGCAGCCAGCTGCTCAATCTCGTCCCTGAAGCCGAGATCATTTACGGGGATGGAACAGACGCGGATCTTCTCGAAGAGGAAGACGTGCTTGAGAGCTCGGTTGTAGTTGCAGCTACAGATGATGACTCCACTAACACCATGATCGCTCTGTACCTGTCAAAGGTTGCCCCTGATGTGAAGACGGTCATCAAGATAAAGAAATCAGACTTCGAGGACATGATATTCAACATGAACATCGGAGCGGTATATAATCCCAAGTACATTGCTGTAGATAACATCATCAGCTATGTAAATGCCATGCAGAACTCCATCGTCATGGATGAAGTCGAATCAATGTGCCATGTCATTGACAACCAGGTCACGATCTTTGAGTTCAACATCAATGAGAACATGCCTCATCTGGAGACAAAGCTCATGGATCTTAAGCTCAAGAAGAATCTGCTCATCCCCATCATCTACAGGAACGGACGTCCGTTCATACCCGGAGGAGCAGACATCATCCGTGCCGGTGACATAGTCATTGTGGC
>JAZOAJ010000318.1:0-2839 GCA_045595385.1 Lachnospiraceae bacterium
TTCTCCATGCCCAGGCTTTTAAGCTTCATCCACTGGGCGTGATCCGTAAACATGTGCATCAGATAGTAATCAATGTAATCTGTCTGAAGGCGTTTCAGTTCCTCATTAAAAAATCTGTCAAATGATGCCTGACTGCCTGCCAGATACTGGGGCATCTTTGTGGCAATATTGATCCGGCTGCGGATATTGTTCCTGGCAACTATCTCGCCGAGGGCTGCCTCATTTCCCGGATATAAATAGGCAGTATCAAAATAGTTGACACCATTTTGTACTGCCGTCATGATCTCTTTTTCTGCTTTGTCAACATCAATGGAGTTGCCTTTTTTGGTAAAACGCATGCATCCGTATCCCAGTATTGAAAGCTCTTTCCCGTATCTGTCCTTCCTGTATTGCATTTCTATTTCTTTCGGAACCTGTCCCGGTCCCCGGCGGTCTCCTTCGCCCCGGTGTTGCAGATTGCATATTAATAATAACACAGACCGGTCTCTATGATATAATCATTCTGAACCATATCCAAGGAGGGTTTTTCAGATGTCGGATATAAAGATCAGAACCTCAGCAAAAACAGTTGAAAATGAAAAGACAAAGAAGCAGAAGGAAGAACTGGAAAAATCGAAGCAGGTGAAGGAAGAAGCTGCGAAAAAAGCCGGGGAAGAACAGGAGAAGGCTAAAGCCGCTGCTGAAGAGGCCGAACGGGAAGCCCAGGAAAGAAAAGAAGCTGCAGAAAAAGAAGCCGCCGAGAAGGAAGCAAAGGAAAATGAGGCAAAAGCTGCTCTCGCTGCCGGAGGTGCTTCGCTTGCGGGGGCTCTGTTCACTGCTGCGGCTGACGGGCTCAAGAAAACCGGCAAGAAGAAAAAGAAATCCTCCGGGAAAGGCAGTTTCTGGCTTGGAGGTCTGATCGGTCTGCTTGTAGGCGCCGGCATCATGATCCTTGTAGGCCTGCTCTCAAAAGGCGCCCTCTTCGGGACAACCCATACATCGGTAACAACAGCTGATGAAGTGCTGGAGTCAGGTGTCATAGGCTTTACAGCCGTGGATTTCCAGGACGCAGTCATGGGCGAGGCTTCCCGGCATCAGGAGCTGATCGTCATGGAGCAGCCGCTTGAGATATCGACCACGGTCACGAAAGCCGGTCTTGGCGGCCTGATGATATTCAACAAGACCAAAACGATCACTTATTACGGAACCGGTGTATACACTGTTGCAATGGCAGGTCTGGACGCGGATCACATTAAGGTTGATGAAGATAAGAAGCAGGTCACCATCACGATCCCGCATTCGTGCCTTCAGTATGTAAATCCCGATCTGGACAAGACCGAATTTGAAGACACTGAAAAGGGGCTTCTCGCATTCGGTGACATTAAACTTACGACCGAAGACCAGAACCGTCTTCTCCAGTCTGTATACCAGTCCATGGAAGAACGGCTGCAGGCAGAAGACCTGTTTAAGATGGCAGATGAATTTGCCCAGATGAGTTCCTGGCAGATGTTCCAGCCGCTCGTCACAGCCATCTCCCCGGAATATACAGTCGAGATCGTATTTGATGAGAATACAAAAAACGAGGTAACCGCTTCACCGGATAAATAAAAATGGAAAAAGAGATAAGAGAAGAACTGTTCCTGATGCAGGATAAAGATTACCGGGATTTTCAGGCGAAACTGATCCCCGGCAAAGATCCGGAAAAGATGATCGGTGTCAGGACTCCGCAGCTTAGGAAATATGCAAAACAGCTGGTAAATGAGGAAGGCATTTCCTCATTCTTAAGTGACCTGCCCCACCAATACTTTGATGAGGACCAGCTCCACGCCTTTATCATCTCAGAGATAAAGGACTATGACAGCTGCGTCAGAGAAGTGGAGAGGTTCCTCCCCTTTATCGACAACTGGGCAACATGCGACCAGCTCTCGCCGAAAGCGTTCAAAAAACACCGGAGCGAACTCCTGGAGCCGGTAATGAAGTGGGTTGCCTCTGACCTGACATATACCAAAAGATTCGGCATTGGCATGCTCATGCAGCATTATCTCGACGATGCATTTGATCCTGCTTTTCCGGAACTGGTATCGAAGATACGGTCAGATGAGTATTATGTGAACATGATGACCGCATGGTACTTCGCGACCGCGCTGGCGAAGCAATATGACAGTATAGTTCCATTTATCGAAAACAGACGGCTTGATGTCTGGACACATAACAAAACGATACAGAAAGCGGTGGAGAGCTACCGCATCACACCGGAACAGAAAGAATATCTTAAGAGCTTGAGGATCAGACAGAAAGGCGGCATGTAATGGAATTTGCCAGGATCGGAACTTCATCATTCATCGCGATGGGACTTACAGCGCTGCTTGGGATAGCTCTTCCGATAGCGGTTGTCCTCATCTGGAAAATACGGAAAAAAGAACGGATGACCACGATACTGATAGGAGCCGCAACATTTCTGCTGTTTGCGCTTGTCCTGGAAAAACCCATCCAGAACGCGATCATTTTCCCTGTGCAGATGGGGCTTCCCGATCACGCTGTGAGCAGATTCATAAATGCAAGGCCGCTCCTCTGGGCATTCCTGGTAGGGCTGTTTCCGGGAGTATTTGAAGAGACCGGTCGCCTGGTCGCATTCACGACCGTTCTCCGTAAAAGGAAGAACAGGGAGACTTCCATCTCCCACGGACTGGGTCACGGCTGCTTCGAGGCCATGTTCCTGATCGGTGTTTCTTATATAGAATATATTGCCATAGGGCTCATGATAAATTCAGGGACTTTCGGCAACATCATCAGCCAGGCGGCTGCACAGGCACCTGACGCCGTCGGCCAGCTTTACACCATTGCCGATCAGCTGGCATCA
>JAZOAJ010000319.1:0-3120 GCA_045595385.1 Lachnospiraceae bacterium
AACAACATCGTGAGAGGAGCAGATCAGTGGAATATAGATGTAAAGTCTGCGGAAGCGTCCATGAACAGAAACCCAGATTCTGTCCCGAATGCGGCTCGTATTTTATCGACGCTGCTGATCCGTTTGACGGGAAGGAATGGCGCGGCGTCATAAGAAGTGACGGCACCCTGGCTGAAACGGGCATAGCCAACGTCACGAGGAAAGCGAAAAGCGGAAAACTCCCGGGCAGCAGGACGGGCGCACAAGGAAAGCCTTCAAAAGTATGGAGCATACTGGCTCTTGTGGCTGCAGGCATTGTTTTCTTCCTGAATGTGATAAGCCTTATATCAAAGGAACCCATATTTGTCATGGGGGTCCCTAATTTTGTATTCTGGATCGTGATCCAGTTCAAGGCTGACGGCTGGATGAAAAAACTGTCATCCATCCTGATCATCCTGTCGGTAGTGTTATTCATATACGTTGCAATGATAATCTGATGAAAGGCGGCTTTGAGGTATGATCAAATGTAAAAACTGCGGAGCCGGCCTGCGCTTCGACATAGAAAGGCAGCAGCTCATATGCGATTACTGCGGCAGCACCGTTGACGTTGCCAAAGTACATAATGCGGACATAACATCTGAAGAACAGATGATGGAGGCGGTGGTCCATACTTGTTCGCAGTGTGGAGCTGAGATATTTACCACTGAGGAAACTGCAGCGACTTTCTGCAGCTACTGCGGATCCTCGATCCTTCTTGAGAGTCGGCTTGTCATGGTAAACAAACCTGATTACATCATCCCGTTTGCTGTATCGAAAGAACAGGCTGTAAAGTCTTATGAAAAGCTGCTGAAGAGGGCAATATTTGCCCCGTCTGCCCTGAAAAAGGCAGAGATCGGATCCATACGCGGCATATACATGCCGTACTGGGAATACTACATGAAACGTACAGATACGGTAAATGCCAGAGGGCATATCAATGAGCACCGGGAAGGGAGCTACCTTGTATCTGAAGTATATAATCTGAAATTCAAGGCATTTGTTGAGAGTGACGGACTGGAATATGACGCGTCAAGCAAGTTCCCGGACGACCTCAGCCAGGCCTGCGCCCCGTTTTATTTCAAGGAATCAAAGCTGTTCAATCCGGGATACATGAGCGGATTTTACGCAGACCTTGGAGATGTAAACCCTGATACATACATGAAGGAAGCTGTGGAGACGGTACAGGATGTTGCGGCTAAGGAGATCCTTGAAAACAGCAACGTCGGAAACTATGGCATTACAGTAAGCAAATTGAAATCCCTGCTCGATTTCACGGATGTGCAGCCGGGACTGGCAATGTATCCGGTATGGTTTGCAAGCGCCCGCGACAAAAAGGGGAAATACATAAATTACGCGGCAATTAACGGACAGAGCGGCAAAGCGAGCGCCGATCTTCCCGTAGACAAAAAGAAAGTCCTGATAGGTGCGCTGATATTTGCCATACCTATCTTCTTCCTGCTTTATTTCCTGTTCACACCCAATCCGCATGTGACACTGATCATCATGGGAATACTGTCGGTCATTGGTACATATGTCGGATACCGGAAGCTTGAAACGATGGGAAGGGATGATAAAGGAGCAGGGATTTCCAGGAAGAGGAAGACAAAGGCTCAGCAGTCCGCGGATAAATACGAAAAACGTAAAATGCTGTGGCGGATGATAGCCGTAATAGTCATTTGCGCAGTCCTCTTTATCTGGAATCCCGTTTCTGACCTGTTCTACTATGCGGCAGCGATATGTGCCGGTGTGCTGTGCGGGTGGACATATCTGAGGCTGTTTGAACTCCACAACAAAGGGACAATGCGGCCGCTTCCGCAGCTGGATAAAAGGGGAGGTGACGGAAAATGATGCGCAGAGCATTAGGCTTTTTGATCGCAGCCCTGACTTTTATATTGTGCTTTTCCGTTCCTTCAGCTGCCTCGGACATAAAGGAGTATAATGAAGACAGTTCATATGTGGCAGTCATAGAGGACGACGCAGGGCTGATAACTGACACCGGAAGCGTCATGGAGTCCATGAAACCCATAACGGAGTACGGCAATGTCATGCTCAAGACCATAGATGAGAATGATGATTCGGCAGCTTATTTTGCTGAACATTATCTGCATGATAACTTTGGGAAAGATAGTTCCGTAATTTTCCTTATTGACATGGATAACCGAAAAGTCTATATCTTTTCAGACGGCGCCATTTACAGGACGATAACCCGGTCGAAGGCGGAAGTCGTTACGGACAATATCTACAGATACGCTTCAAAGGGAGATTATGACAGCTGTGCCATAAAGGCATTTGAACAGATCAATACGCTGCTTGAAGGACACAGGATAGCGGAGCCCATGCATATCATAGGCATAGCATTTATCTCGATACTGCTCGGTCTTATCATATGCTTCATAATGATCTGGTCCTCAACAAAAAGGAGACCCATAGGAAGCGCCGAACTGATCAGGGGCACTGATACATCCGTCCGGATAACAGAACCGGAAGCCGCTTTTGTATCATATTCAAGGACTTACAGTCCGATATCCACAGGCGGGGGCGGCGGTTCCTCAGGCGGAGGCGGCGGTTCCTCAGGCGGTGGAGGCGGCGGAGGCGGCGGCTCCTCAGGTGGAGGCGGCGGACACAGCTTCTGACAGCAATTTGAGAAACTTTATGAAAAGAGAAAAAGTATGGAAATAAGAAGAGCTGAATCAAAAGATATTCCCAGGCTGATCGACCTGCTGCATGAGGTACTGGAACTGCATGCTGCCATCAGGCCGGATGTATTCATTCCCGGGACGACAAAATATACATCTGAAGAACTGGAGCTGATCCTTAAGGACGAAAACAAACCGGTTTATGTAGCGGTTGATGATGACGAATACGTGATCGGGTATGCTTTTTGCATATTACAAAGTCAGCCGTTTACAAATACAATGGTCCCGTTTAAGTCTTTATTTATTGATGACCTGTGTGTAGACTCAAGTGTCAGAGGGCAGCAAATAGGCGGGAAGCTTTTTGAACATGTAAAGGAAGAGGCAAAGCGGCTTGATTGCTATGAAGTGACATTGAATGTATGGACAGGAAATGACGCTGCTGAGAGCTTCTATGAGAAAATGGGCA
>JAZOAJ010000320.1:0-4804 GCA_045595385.1 Lachnospiraceae bacterium
CTTCCCTGAGCGGCTTTTTTCTCGTATTCCGCCCTTCTCTTTCTGGCCTCCGCCCTCTTTTTCCTGTTCATAAGGAAGAACAGCAGGAAATTGAGCAGGGAAATGAATATGCTGAAGATGCCTGTTACACACTCAGCGACCGAATAATATGCAAGGATCTGAGCATACATATCGGACATGCCTGAGCTTGCAACGGCTTCCTGTACCAGGGCGCTGTTCCTTGAAAGGATAAGTATGAGCGCGGATACATCCTGGAGCACAGACAGCGCAAGGAGTCCCACATCGATCCATGCGAGCACTTTTATCTTTATAGGGAGTATGCCGAAAAAGTACACCCTTACATCGGGGAACAGGACCGCAAATGCAAGAAACGAGGCCATGTTGATGTAATATGTGCTGACATTCATTGATATCGGAGTCCCGGCAGCGTTTGTGATCCAGTAAACTGCCATTGCTCCGAGCGTCATGAAGAACCATCCTGAAAACATGTACAGATTGTATCTGAACGCTCCCATCGACTGTTCCAGCGACCTGCCTATGAAGAAATAGAACAGGAACATGAATATGACCCAGAAGCTTAAGGCCTGCGGGATCGTGAGCACCCAGGTGAACAGCCTCCATACCTGACCCTGCATGACCATGGCCGGATTCAATGTGATGAGTGCGTAGATATTTGATGAACCGCTTGTGTACAGAATGTACAGTATGTACCCGACAACATAGCCGCCGAGCACATAGAATATAAGGTTCTTAATGGCAAATCTGCCGAATTTCTTTTCTAGTCTGTCTATCATCTTTCTGTCACTTTCTTATGTATACCGGATGTAAGTATAGCACACAGATACATTTTTAAACAATGAACAATCTGTGTAATGTATGATTTTATTCTTTAATTTAAAAAGAGTTTGTTGTATAATTCACAGGCTATGGAAAAAAGATTAAAACTTGGAGTCGACATAGGATCAACGACCGTCAAGGTCGCCCTGCTCGATCCGGATAATAACTTATTGTATTCTGATTACCGCCGCCACTACGCCAACATCCAGGAAACTCTCGCGGCTCTCATCAACGAGGCCAGGGATATCGTGGGCGATGTTGAGCTCAATCCCGTTATCACAGGATCAGGCGGCCTTACTCTGTCAAGACACCTGGACACGCCTTTTGTCCAGGAGGTCGTTGCCGTATCCACGTCTCTCGAGCATTTCGCGCCGACTGCTGATGTCGCGATAGAACTGGGCGGCGAGGATGCCAAGATCATTTACCTCACTAACGGTGTCGAACAGAGGATGAACGGTATATGCGCAGGCGGAACGGGTTCATTCATAGATCAGATGGCTGACCTTCTCCAGACCGATTCCATGGGTCTGAACGAATATGCCAAGAACTATGAGACCATCTATCCCATCGCCGCAAGGTGCGGAGTATTCGCAAAGACTGACATACAGCCGCTCATAAATGAAGGTGCTACAAGGGAGGACCTTTCGGCATCCATTTTCCAGGCGGTCGTAAACCAGACGATCTCCGGACTTGCCTGCGGAAAGCCCATACGCGGAAACGTCGCTTTTCTCGGCGGACCGCTCCATTTCCTTTCAGAGTTAAGAGCTGCTTTCATACGCACTCTGAAGCTTGAAGGCGATGCCATTATCCATCCCGAGAACTCCCATCTGTTTGCCGCGATCGGTTCAGCCCTCAATGCCGACCCAAACTACAGCATTTCAATAAATGAGCTGCATGACAAGCTTTCAAGCGGCATCATAATGGCAAATGAGATCTCCCGCCTTGAGCCGCTTTTTGCGACTCAGGAGGAGTATGACGCATTTGCCGCAAGACATGCAAAGGCCACTGTAAACAAAGGCAGCATATCCGAATACCACGGCAAATGTTTCTTCGGCATCGACGCCGGATCCACAACCACCAAGATAGCTGTCATAGGTGAGGACGGTACTCTCCTCTGGTCTTTTTATTCAAATAACAACGGAAGCCTTCTTGCCACGACCATAAAAGCCATCTCTGAGCTGAAGGCCATCATGCCGTCTGACTGCGAGATCGCATATTCATGCTCCACCGGTTACGGCGAGGCGCTGCTCAAGTCTGCGCTTATACTAGACGAAGGCGAAGTAGAGACTGTCGCCCACTATACAGCTGCAAGCTTTTTCATGCCTGACGTGGACTGCATCATGGACATCGGCGGCCAGGACATGAAATACATAAAGATCAAGAACGGAGCCATTGACAATGTGCTGCTCAACGAGGCATGCTCATCAGGCTGCGGCTCTTTCATAGAGAATTTTGCGACATCGATGAACACTTCTGTCCAGGATTTCGCGAAATGCGCCCTGTTTGCGAAGGAGCCTACCGACCTGGGCACAAGGTGCACGGTCTTCATGAACTCCAACGTCAAGCAGGCCCAGAAGGAAGGTGCGGACATTTCCGAGATCTCCGCAGGCCTTTCATACTCCGTCATCAAGAACGCTCTTTATAAAGTCATCAAGATCGCTGATGCCAAAGACCTCGGCAAAAAGATCGTCGTCCAGGGCGGTACCTTCTACAATGACGCGATACTCCGTGCATTTGAGAAGACGATAGGCGTTGAAGTCATCAGGCCTGACATAGCGGGCATCATGGGTGCCTTCGGAGCTGCCCTCATCGCGCGCAACCGCTGGGGCGGCAAACAGACCACCATGCTGAAGTTTGATGACATCATCAATCTCGAGTACAAGACAACACTTACAAGATGCGGCGGCTGCACGAACAACTGCCTGCTCACGATCAATAACTTTACCGGCGGCAGACGTTTCATCTCCGGAAACAGGTGCGAACGTCCTCTCGGCGGCGAAAAGAAAAAAGAAAACATCCCGAACTTATTCAAATATAAGTTCGACCGCATATTTGACTACCCGTCCCTGACTCCCGAAGAAGCTCCCCACGGCGTGATCGGAATACCCAGAGTACTGAACATGTACGAGAACTTCCCGTTCTGGGCAGTCTTCTTCCGTGAGCTCGGTTTCTCGGTCGTGCTCTCTCCTTTTACAACAAGGAGGATCTATGAACTCGGCATAGAGTCCATACCTTCGGAGTCTGAGTGCTACCCTGCCAAGATATCCCATGGCCATGTGCAGTGGCTCATCAATGTCGGCATCAAGACCATTTTCTACCCGTGCATAGCATATGAGAGGAACGAGACACCGGACTCCAACAACCACTACAACTGTCCGATGGTCCAGTCCTATCCTGAGAATATCAAGAACAACGTTGAGGATCTGGTGAACAAGAATGTCAGATTCATCCATCCGTTCCTCGCCATGACTGATTACAGGATATTCACTGAAGGCCTTGTCCGCGTATTTGCCACCGAGGAATACGGCTTCTCCGCTACTGAAATAATATCAGCTTCGAAGAAAGGCTGGGCTGAGCTTGAACAGGCGAAGAAGGACATCCAGGCTAAAGGCGAGGAAGTCATCAAATGGCTGAATGAGACCGGACGCCAGGGCATTGTCCTTGCGGGACGTCCTTATCACATCGATCCCGAGATCAACCACGGGATCCCTGAACTGATCAACTCCTACGGCGTAGCTGTCCTCAGTGAAGACTCAGTCTCTCATTTAGGTCATGTCGAGCGTCCGCTCATCGTCCTTGACCAGTGGATGTACCATTCGAGGCTCTACCGCGCGGCCAATTATGTAAAGACAACCGAGAACCTGAACCTTGTCCAGCTGTTCTCCTTTGGCTGCGGCCTTGACGCGGTTACAACTGACTGTGTAAATGACATCCTGAGTAACTCAGGCAAGATCTATACTGTCCTCAAGATAGATGAGGTAAATAACCTCGGCGCCATTAGGATCCGTCTGAGATCTCTTCTTGCCGCCCTCAGGGAAAAAGAGGAACATCCCGTAAGCAGGGAGATCGTCTCCGCAGCTTACAACCGTGTTGAGTTCACCGAGGAAATGCGCAAACAGAGATATACCATCCTCGCTCCGCAGATGTCCCCCATACATTTCAACCTCATCAAAGAGGCTTTCAATGTTGAAGGATACAATTTCGAGATCCTCGGCAACGACAACCGTCACGCCATAGACGCGGGACTTAAATATGTAAACAATGATGCGTGCTACCCTTCCCTCATCACCGTAGGACAGATGATAGACGCTCTCCAGAGCGGTAAATATGACCCCAACCGTACTGCCCTCATAATGACTCAGACAGGCCGCGGCTGCCGTGCATCAAACTATATCGGATTCATCCGCCGTGCCCTTAAAAAGGCCGGCATGGAACAGGTCCCTGTCATCTCACTCAGTTTTGGCATGGAAAAGAACGCCGGATTCAAGGTCTCATACCAGCTTGTAAAGAAAGCTGTATATGCGCTTGTCATCGGTGACGTGTTCATGAAGGTCCTCTATGCCACCAGGCCTTACGAGGCTGTCCCCGGAAGTGCGAACGCTCTTCACAAAAAATGGGAAAATGAGGTCATCGAAGCCATCAGGAGACCTTCCTTCGGACGCCGCGAGGCAACCCGCCTCCTTAAGAACATCATCCAGGAATTCGACGACCTTGAAAGGGTCAATGTTGTAAAACCGAGGGTCGGCATAGTCGGTGAGATCCTTGTCAAGTTCATGCCGGTCGCCAACAACAATATCGTAGACCTGCTTGAAGCCGAAGGAGCCGAGGCTGTAATGCCTGACCTCATAGACTTCTTCCTGTACTGCTTCCAGAACATGTATTTCAAGGTTGACAACTACAGTTCCAACCCTGTCAACTCTGTTCTGGCTACCATGGCAATAGGATTTATCGAGCATCTCAGGAAACC
>JAZOAJ010000321.1:0-3317 GCA_045595385.1 Lachnospiraceae bacterium
AGCTGAACGACGCTTCGCTCCGCTACGAGCCTGAGACATCCGTAGCCCTCGGCTTCGGATTCAGATGCGGCTTCCTTGGTCTCCTTCACCTTGAGATCATCGAAGAGCGCCTCGAGAGGGAGTACGACCTTGACCTCGTGACTACAGCGCCTTCGGTCATCTACAAAGTATACAAGACTGACGGGACGGTCATGGACCTCACCAATCCGACGAACCTGCCCGACCCCAGCGAGATAGAACACATGGAAGAGCCCATCGCTGCATGCGAGATCATGGTGACCAGCGAGTATGTCGGCTCGATCATGACACTGTGCCAGGAGAGAAGAGGCGTTTACAAGGACACCGAATACATAGAGTCCAACCGCGCGATCCTGCGCTATGACATACCGCTCAACGAGATCATCTACGATTTCTTCGATGCCCTCAAGTCCCGCTCGAGAGGCTATGCATCTCTTGACTATGAGATTAAGGGCTACGAGCCTTCAAGCCTAGTCAAGCTTGACATCCTGGTGAACAGGGAAGAGGTTGACGCGCTCTCCTTCATCGTCCACAAGGACACCGCCTACGAGCGCGGCAGGAAGATGTGCGAGAAACTGAAAGAGGAAATCCCGAGACACCTGTTCGAGATACCGATCCAGGCAGCCATCGGATCCAAGATAATCGCGCGCGAGACCGTCAAGGCAATGCGCAAGGACGTCCTTGCCAAATGCTACGGCGGCGACATAACACGTAAAAAGAAGCTCCTCGAGAAGCAGAAAGAGGGCAAGAAGCGCATGCGCCAGATCGGCAATGTCGAGATCCCTCAGGAAGCCTTCATGAGCGTGCTGAAACTGGACAACAACTGACAAGTGAACAACGAACTTGAACTATACATCCACATACCGTTCTGCGTTAAGAAATGTAATTACTGCGACTTCCTTTCTGCTCCGGCAGACGATGAGACGAAAGAAGCCTATGTAAATGCACTTATTAATGAGACCCACATGGCGGGGATCACTTACGGGGACAGGAAGATAACCACCATCTTCATCGGCGGCGGAACGCCGTCCATACTTACACCCGAGCAGATAACAAAAATATCAGATGCCCTGAAAGAGACCTTCAATCTGGAAGGTCTTAAAGGCAAACCCAAGACATTTTTCAGAAAGAAAGCTATTCCACCGACAATAGAGTTTACTGTTGAGTGCAATCCCGGAACGCTGGATGACGCGAAGCTCAAGGCCCTTAAGAAGGCAGGTGTGAACCGCCTGAGCCTCGGCCTCCAGTCAGCCGACAATAAAGAGCTTAAAGAACTCGGCCGCATACATACAGTTAAAGATTTTCTTGATACATTTGACGCTGCAAGGATGGCGGGATTTGATAATATCAATGTTGACCTTATGCAGGCCGTTCCTTACCAGACGCTGCCCAGCTGGAGGAAGACTTTGATGGCAATCGCAGCCCTCCGTCCCGAGCACATAAGCGCATACTCGCTGCAGCTTGAGGAGGGAACACCCTTCCATACACGCATGCAAAATGGAGAAGACCTTCACCTTCCTGATGAAGATACAGAGCGCGAGATCTACTACGCGACAAAGGAAGTCCTGGCCCAATTTGGTTACACCCGCTACGAGATATCCAACTACGCGCTGCCCGGAAAAGAATGCAGGCACAACAGCGGCTACTGGACCAGAGAGAATTACTTAGGGCTCGGTCTCGGATCATCTTCCATGGTCGACAACGTAAGATGGAAGAACATTGACGACCTGCAAACCTATATTAAATTGATGAGCAGCGGCGGCAGCATAGACGCCCTTCACACAGATGTTGAGAAAGTAACCCATAAGGAACAGATGGAAGAGTATATGTTCCTGGGACTTCGCATGATGCAGGGAGTCACTAAGGAGGAGTTCTTCAAAAAATTTAAAGTTGATTTTGACTTTACTTATGGTATGGTAACAGCAGAACTGGAAGATCAGGGTCTGATCAGGATAGAGGAGAGCGAAGCAGAGGATCCCTTAACCAGCTTTCCAGTAACACAGACCAGAATCTCTCTTACAGACAAAGGCATAGATGTCAGCAACAGAGTGCTGGCACAGTTCCTGCAGGAGGACGAACATGAATAAGAAAGCAAAACTAATCATAATGTCAATACTTGCATGTGCACTCATTCTGCAGCTTGCAGCATGTAAGCCTCCGATCGCCCCGCCGGAATCAACGGCTCCGGCAACAACAGCGGCGCCGGATGAGACAACGACGACACCCATAGCTGAAACGGAGGACCCGACCATGGACATAGACGGATTCGAGATTGAGGGAAATGACGGAGAAGGTGAAGGCGCTCAGGACAATACCAGCGGTCTGAAGAGCTTCTCATATTCTTACAGCGGAACGATCGGCGGAAATGACTACATCTACAATGTCTCGGAAGAAGACGGAAAGGTGACCTTCGAGTACACTTCCATGGAATACACAGGCAATGATCCGTACAGCATGGAAGTTGACCATAAAGTCCTAGATGACCTCTATCAGCTGTATCTGGACCAGAGGATAGCAGAGTGGAACGGCTACACCAAATACGCCACCAATGTATTGGACGGCGACGGATTCAGCCTTATGATGGAATTCGGCGACGGCGACCGTTTCTTCGCCAGCGGAAGCAATGCCTATCCGGAAAGGTACTTTGATTTCTGCAGCAAAATGGAGGAAATACTTAAGCCATATGCAGAGGAGGTCAAGGATGCCCGCAGGCAGGCCAAGATAAGTGAAGGCCTCAAGGGCGACCTGAGCTCATTCATGGTAACCTTCAAGCAGCAGGGAAGATCCGGCAGCGACAGCTATGAGTTCTTCATCCTGCGCGAAGGCATCCGCGAGAAGAATTTCGATGTACAGATAAAGTCCGACAGCGGAGAGTTCTTTGACAAGGGCACATATAACTATTACAGCAATCTTCCTAACGAGGCCATCGACTTTGACGGAATCAAAAAGCTGATAGAGAAATACAACGTGCTCGAATGGTACGACTATGATGAAGCGGCAGAAGATTACATGAACAGCGAGTGGTTCCAGGTATCATTCGGATTCGAGAACACTTCGATCAGCGCGATGGGTACAGAGCATCCGGAGCACTACGACGAGTTCAGGAAAGAGTTCCATGAACTGATGGCTGACATGATAGAGAAGGCCGAGAAGGACTACGGACTGGAGCAGTACCGGTAGTGACATAAGAAAACTAAATATTTTATATAAAGCAGTGACCTCTTCTGAATATGACAGAAGAGGTCATTTTTTGATACTTAAAATTTAATAAATATTAACAAAAACAAAAAACAACATTG
>JAZOAJ010000322.1:0-4884 GCA_045595385.1 Lachnospiraceae bacterium
GCCCCAATGCCTCATGCCTGCTTGCGAGGCTCTCGATCTTCTTTATAAGTTCATCTGATTTTTTGGATGTAATGAACCTGGATGACTGCACGGAATCTACCAGGAGCTTTAGTTCCGCCAGTTCGAACCTGCGGCTTCCTATGTGATAGAAGAAATTCCGGTCGCGCCGTTCGCCTATCACATCTATGCCGGCAAGTGTCAGAAGTTCAATGTCACTGTATATGCTCTTTCTCTCTGCTTCTATGCCATACGACAACAGACTGTCAAGTATCTCCTCCATCGTTATCGGATGATCCTCATCAGTCTTCTCGTACAGTATCCGTATCAGATACAGAAGTTTTAATTTTTTGCTGCTTGCAGATCCGGCCATGGTAACCTCCACTGTTCATGTAGCTGATTCTATCACATTATTAGATCAAAGTCCATTTTTTGGGACGCAAAGGAAGGAGCTCACAGGCTCCCTCCTTGCTCTATCCTTTCGGCACGGTCTCTTCACCCCGACCGGTGGCAGCATACATGTCATTCCATGTACTCACGGTAATCCTCCTCGCACGCGAACAGCATGTAGGTCCCGTTCACGAATCCCATGTAACCTGATTGTGTTGAATAACCTTTCATGTGATCTCCTTCCTGCCTTCAGGCTGCATATTGTGAATAGTTCTTTCTCCTTGCGGGAGCATCTGTCATCCTTCTGCTTCTGTCATTTAACGGGCTTCGGCTGTTTTTATGCCTTCCTGAAAACGAGGCTGCCAGCAGGATCCCTGTGATCATCACCATGGCGGAAACAATAGTGAGTATCATCGGCTTACCCGGAATATATCCTATTCCGCCCGCCCCGGTTATGATCAGGATCAGCCCTATGAGTAATGTTGTTTTCTTCTTTAAATGTTTCATGATAAAGCTCCTGTTATTATCTGTTCTGCGGTTTCCTGTTTTCTTTATGAGCTGAATATACAGGATATTAAGTCCCAAAAAACGGACTTTGATTTTTATGCATAAAAAAACCGGCCCCTTTACGGAGCCGGCATGTTACATGCAGCTTATTAATCCATGGATCAGAACTTCATGCCCTTCATGAGCTCTGCGAACGGATTGTTCGGGACATATTCACTTTTGTATTCTGTTGCCTCGTCCTCTATCTCCTGGGCCTCGGCATCTCTTACCGCCTTCATTGAAAGGCTGATCTTACCGTTCTCGATCTTCGTGATCATGACATCTACCTGCTGCCCCGGTGCAAGGACTGCCTTTGGATGTTTTATCCTTTTTTCACTTATCTCTGACACATGAAGGAGACCGGACAGATCATTTCCGATATTAACGAATGCGCCGTAATCCTTGAGCGTTTCAACGGTACCCTTTACCACTGTTCCGACCTTGAGATTGCTCACTCCCTTATTCCGCTTCTGGATGGCTGCCTCCATGAGGAGCTCTTTAGCTGAAAGGATCAGCCTTTTTCCTTCAATGTCCACATCGCTGATCAGGACATTCACCGTTTTCCCAAGATAAGGTTCGGTATCTTCAACATAGCGCACATCGAGCTTGGAAGCCGGAATGAAGCCTCTTATGCCTTCAACATACATTGTCGCGCCTGCCCTGCTGATACCGGCGATCTTGCCTGTGATCAGTGTTTTCTCATCCATCATGGTCTTCAGTTTCTCCCAGGCATATTCCTGGTCGGCTTCCTTCTTGGACAATACGATGTTTCCGCCGCCGTCATCTACCTGGGTTACCACTGCCTTGAACTGATCTCCGATATTGACATCAGACATGCAGCTGAAAGTGGGGTCGGCACTCATTTCATCCGCAGGTATCTTACCGGGAGCATAATAATTGAGGTCGACTGTCACGCCCTCTTCATCAAAAGCTACAACCGTAGCATCCATCACATCACCGGCATGGATCCGCTTAAGTGAATCCTCCAGTTCTGCCGCGTAATCATCCATTGTTTCTAAATTCTTTTTCTCGCTCATATTTCCTCTCCGGTGCTTTCCATTGTGTCTATGTCGTAAAATATATCATCTTCGGTGATTTTTTCAAGTGTATGGATCCCCCTGAGCTTTCTCTGCATTGCCCTTGTCCTAGTACCGATGAGTTTTTCAAGGTCGTCGCTGGTCTGGTTCAGATGGGTCTTCATCTTATTCAGTGCTCCCTCAAACGTCTCAAATTCGGTTTTTACAGCCGCGAGGACTTCCCATACTTCACTTGAACGTTTCTGTATCGCAAGCGTCTTAAATCCCATCTGAAGGCTGTTTAACAGCGCTGCCATGGTACTAGGTCCGGCTATGTTTATCTGAAAGCTTCTCTGAAGCTCTTCCACAAGTCCCCTGTTCACCACTTCGCTGTAAAGGCCTTCAAAAGGAAGGAACATTATGCCGAAGTTTGTCGTGTAAGGCGGGAATATGTATTTATCATGGATGTCTTTGGCTTCCTGTTTGATAACATACTCAAGCGACTTGTATGCCGCGTCTATTGCACTTCTGTCACCTGATTCCTGCGCGTCCTTAAGCTGGGCGTACCTCTCGCCCGGGAACTTCGAATCGATCGGCAGATACACAACAGACTCTTCACTTCCTCCCGGAAGCCTGACGGCAAATTCAACCCTTTCGCTGCTGCCCGGTACCGTAGCGACATTTGTATCATACTGTCCCGGTGCCAGGATCTCTTCCAGGATGGCTGCCAGCTGGACCTCGCCGAGTATACCCCTTGTCTTGACACCTGAAAGTACCTTCTTAAGGCCTCCGACATCATTTGCGAGAGCCTGCATCTCGCCAAGTCCTTTATATACCTGTTCGAGCTGGTCACTCACATTCTTGAATGACTCTGTTATCCTTTTTTCGAGTGTGGTCTGGAGTTTCTCGTCAACTGTGCTTTTGATCTCGGTCAGTTTTCTGTCGGTTTCATTCCGTATTGAATCGAGTCCTTCTGAAACTGACCTGCGCATTTCCTCAAGCTTTTTCTCGTTTGTTTCGGTAAGAAGTTTTACCTGTTCTATGTTTGCGCTCTGGTACAGCCTGATCTGCTCTGCTGTATGATCCCTGAACTGTTCCTGGGAATCCCGCATCATGGAGAACATGTTCCTCATTGAATTCTGCATGATGACTATCACGAGTATTGCGGCTACTACCACTACCAACGCGATAATGATGACGATCAGTGTTCCGTTCATGTCTGCTCCTTCATTCATATCTGAGACCGACCAGTTTATCTCCTTCATAGATACAGGTCATCTCTATGCTGTCATCACCCGCTATCAGCGGCTCAAGGAAATATCTGTCACCTTCCCAGAGATTAAGAGAAGTGACTTTGTCTTTGGGTACCCATTTCAGGTCTCCCTCGCTGCATTCAAAAATGCTGCCGAGTTCAGATGCCGGATCTTCCCCTTCAAATCCTGATGCGGAATACAGGTACATGTCTTCATCCTCAAGTTCATTTGATACAAAATGAACAATCCCGTGGAAATGGTAATCCGTGAGTTTTAGTCCGGTCTCCTCCCATACTTCGCGCAGCAGACACTGATCGGCATCCTCACCGGGCTCGAATTTGCCCCCGATGCCTACCCATTTTCCTTCGCAGGGATCATTTATCTTTTTATTTCTGAAAAGCATCAGAAAACAGTTATTTTTTTCTATGTAACAAAGTGTTGATCTTATCATGATGATAAAATGATGCTGCCGCATGTCTGCGGCAGCCTAACTATAAAACCCGTTCTGTTATCTCTCTATCGTCAAAATGTCAATGAACCCTGTCATTTCGAAAATGTCCATTATGATATCATTGACGTTGATAAATTTCAGTGACGTGCCGTTGGTGTTTACATTTTTCTGTGTCACAAGGATGACCCTGAGGCCGGCTGATGAAATGTAATCAAGGCCTTTCATGTCAACTGTGATCGACTTTTTAAGCGGTACCAGCCTGTCGAATTCTTTTTCAAGATCCGGCGAAGATGAAGTGTCAAGCCTGCCCGTAAGGGTAACACAGATCTCTTCACCTATTTGATTCTCAATATTCAGGCTCATATATACACCTCCTGCTTAATGAAACAAGTATAGTTTATCTTTATCCGTTTTTCCAGTCAGAATTCCAGTGAATCCGTCTTGTCTACCAGACTGCACAGTTCCTGTATGCAATGATCTATCATCTGTACATTGTCCGGATCGTGCCTGATCATGCGCCTCAGCATCCTGACATAACTGACTACCTTTGCCTTGTTCAAGTATCCATCGAGTACAGCCTGGTCATCTGTGCCGAAATATGCTCTCATGATCTTATACCATATCTGCTCGCTCAATTCATAATCTATGCCAAGGAATTCCTTCACGTTATTATGATCCAACTCCGAATATCCGAGATATGCAAGATATGCCGTTGCAAATTCGAAGACAGGATGTCCGCAGCAGAGCGTATCCATGTCTATGAGGATAGCTTCACCGTTCTGAAGCATTACATTCTTCAGGTGATAGTCACCGTGAAGCATTGTATTTCTGTCCGGTACATTTTTAATGAGGGTCACAAGTTTCCCGTAAGTTGCCGAAGGCAGACTGTCCTTAATGGAATCCGCCCAACCGAGCACTTTTTCTTTCATGTCAGGAAGATCACCGGGAGTAACCTCAGTTGAATGTATCTGTTTCAGAAGGTCAACATACATTCCCACTATCTCATCGATTCTTTCAGGATGTGTCTGTATGATCTCGGCAAATGAAGATGCGCTCAGCAGTTCAAATACTGAACCATATCCGTCTCCGACCATTACAACATCATATGAAATTGCCGTGGGGATCCCCAGCACAAATGCTTTTCTTGCGAGTTCTGTTTCTCTTTGTATGTCCGGAAGCGAATCGGGATCAAAATACACTTTAATGATGGTATCGGCATCGTACCTGTATA
>JAZOAJ010000323.1:0-2869 GCA_045595385.1 Lachnospiraceae bacterium
AACTCCTTGGCTCACAGAACGACATGGCTACACCGACTTGGCGTCAGCAACAGGTATTACATTTCCTTCTGCCGGCTCGCCGTTTACGAGAACGGAGGAGCCGCCCTTTTCCACAGTTATCTCATATACAGCTCCGCGGTACAGGCGCTTTGCGGTATATCCGGCGATCTCGTCCGGAAGGCACGGTTTTATCATAAGGCCGTCGATGGTCGGGATGATACCGAGGATCGCCTGGCTGATGCTGACAAACGTCCACGCCGCTGTTCCGGTCAGCCAGCTGTTCTTGGCTTCGCCGAACGAAGGCGCGTCCTTTCCGGCGATCATCTGGGAATATACGTAAGGCTCGGTGCGGTGCACATCGCTGATGTCTTCTATGAATGCAGGGCAGAACTTCTTGTACAGTTCAAAAGCCCTGTTGCCGTGGCCGAGCACAGTCTCGGCACATATGATCCACGGGTTGTTGTGGCAGAAGATGCCTGCGTTCTCTTTGTATCCGGGCGGATAGCTCGTGATCTCACCAAGTTCTTTCCTGTATCCGGTGTAAGCGGGCTGGAGGAGGACTATGCCGTATTTTGAATCCAGCCTTTCCTCAACGCTCCTGAGAGCTTTTTCCGCCATGCCGTTTTCCGTTCCGATCCCGGCCATAACGCACATGCCCTGGGGCTCGATGAAGATCTGGCCTTCGTCGCATACCTTGCTTCCCACCGGATTTCCGAATGCGTCATATGCCCTCTTGAACCATGCGCCGTCCCAGCCTGCATCTTCGGCTGTGCGGATCATTTCGGCGACGGCAGTTTCGGTATCTTCTGCTTCTGAAATGAGTCCTATGTGGCGGCATATATCGGCATAAGCCCTGCCGTATTTTACAAACATGCCCGCAATGAACACGCTTTCAGCTACAGGGCCTTCGCTCGGGCCGGTTGTCTGGAAACTCTCGCCTGGTTTTTCGGAGAAACAGTTGAGGTTCAGGCAGTCGTTCCAGTCAGCGCGGCCGATCAGCGGAAGGCCGTGGGGGCCAAGATGTGTACGAGTGAAATCTATGCTTCTTCTGAGGTGCTCCATTAAGGGAGCGGACAGGGAATCATCATTATTAAAAGGAGTCATCTCATCGAGTATGGTGAAATCACCGGTCTCGCTGAGGTATGCGTAAACACCTGCGACAAGCCACAGAGGGTCGTCGTTGAATCCGGATCCGATGTCGGAATTTCCTTTTTTGGTCAGCGGCTGGTACTGGTGATAAGCGCTTCCGTCAGGGAACTGTGTGGCAGCTATGTCTAGTATCCTCTCCCTCGCTCTTTCGGGGATCATGTGGACAAAGCCGAGCAGGTCCTGGCAGGAGTCACGGAATCCCATTCCGCGTCCCATGCCGCTCTCGAAATAGCTGGCAGAACGGCTCATGTTGAAAGTGACCATGCACTGGTACTGGTTCCAGATATTTACCATGCGGTCGACCTTTTCAGAGCCTGTACTGACGCTGAACTGTCCGGTAAGAGACGCCCAGAAACCAGAAAGCACCGCAAGCCCTGCGTCAAACTGTGCGCCGGTCTCATGGCGGCTTATCATTGCCTTAGCCTTTTCCTTATTGATAATGCCCGGAGCAGACCACTTATCTTCAGCTGCGTTTTCAACATAGCCCAGTCCGAAAATGAGCTCGGCACTTTCACCGCTGTTAATGCTCAGATCATGCTGGAAAGCAGCGACGGGCTGCCATCCGTGGGCGATGCCTCCGGAAAGTTCCCCTTTGAGGACAGCTTCCGGGGCTGCGGGAGATCCATATGCTCCAATGAATGCCTCGCGCCTGGTCTCAAATGCACCCGGAGCGGTATTTGTCCAGAAAAACGAATAGTGGTCGCGTCTTTCGCGGTATTCGGTCTTGTGGTAGATAACGCCGTTTTCGGCTTCAACTTCACCGGTGGAGAAGTTCCTCTGGAAATTTGTTGAGTCATCCATTGCATCCCACAGGCAGAACTCTATATAAGGAAAGACCTTTATATTACGGTTCATGTCTGAACGGTTTGTCACCCTGAGCCTGATCAGAAGGCAGTTGTCGCCCCTGGGAACATACATGGTCTGTTCGGCTTCAATGCCGTTCAGAGTCCCCTTTATGACCGTATATCCAAGTCCGTGATGACATTCATATCCGTCAAGCTCAGTTTGGACAGGCTGCCATCCGGGATTCCAGACCGTATCGCCTTCTTTAATATAAATATGGAAGCCGTCCGCATCCAGCGGGGAAGCATTATACCTGTAACGGGTAATGCGGCGAAGGCGCGCGTCCTTATAGAAGGAATAACCGCCTGCGCAGTTGGATACGAGCGCAAAGAAGTCCTCGCAGCCCAGGTAATTGATCCAGGGGAGCGGAGTGCGGGGCTCGGTGATCACATATTCTTTAGCGGTATCATCAAAATGTCCGTATTTCATGAAAGGGCTCCTGTCTATACGAAATCGATTAAGTATGTTTTTTAATAGAATATACGAGAATTATCCCGAATTCAAGCGAAAATTATCTGAAAATGAAGTAAAAATGCAAAATGTCAAAATTTGCGATTGTGCAAAACGCACGATTTAAGCAAATCAAAATGGTCTAAAGTTCACAATTTTACCCCAATTTAACAAAATTTACACAAAACCACTTGCCAAAGGCGCCTGTATGAGTAAAATAAAATCAACTTAAACGATTAAGTTGATTTGCAGAGAGGGGGAAGTCGCAGTGGTATCAATGAAGGACATTGCTGAAAAATGCGGTGTCTCAGTAGCTACAGTAAGCAAAGCCCTGAGCGGACAGAAGGACATAAGCGCTGAAACTGTCAAACGCATCAAGGAAATGGCCGCTGAGCTAGGATACCAGACTAACGCCGCAGCAAGGGCT
>JAZOAJ010000324.1:0-3055 GCA_045595385.1 Lachnospiraceae bacterium
AATATGCCCCAAACAATTTCGGGCAGGAACATGACATCGGGGGATCTGACCTCGAGATGAAGTTCTATGCCCCTGTATTCGTGGGTGATACCCTTAGGGCAAGAGCATATGTTGATGAAAAGACAGACCGTAATCCTTATAACGGAGCGATCTGGGTTGTCATGGAAGTGTACAACCAGAACGATGTCTGCGTATTGCGTTCCCGTTCATCCAGCGTAATTTTGAAAAGAGATACACCAGCAGGTAAATAAAATGGGGAAATTCGATCATCTTTTAAGCCCTTTGGAAATAAGGGGCAAGGTCTACCGAAACCGCATGCTTGCCGGCCCTACCGGCTTCGCGCGTTTCCTTACTGAAATATTCATCGGCGGAACAAATGAAATGCTTGAGCAGCGCGCCGCAGGCGGGCAGGCTTCAGTATGTGTCGGTGAAAATCCGGTCAGTTACGCTCATGACCCTACAGATAATAAAACGGGGGAACCCAGCAGAAAGTTCAACATGCGTGATACAGACGGGCCGGACTTCTACACACTGAAAGCAGCAGCCGAACTGATAAAGAAGCACGGAGCCCTGGCTTTCATGGAACTGTCCCATCCCGGAAATTCAGGTACGCCTGACAATATCTTCCCCGACATTTACGGCCCCGTTGCATTTACCCGCGAGGACGGGGTTGAAGTAAAGGCTTTTGACAGGGAGAGCATGCAGCGTACCATTGATGATTTCGTTCAGGCATCGCTGTTCATGAAGAAAGCCGGATACGACGGAATCCTGATACATGGCGGACACGGATTTCTCTTTACCCAGTTTTTCTCGCCGCGTACCAATACCAGAACAGATGAATACGGCGGAGAGTCCATCAAAGACCGCGCGAGATTTCCACTTGAGATCTTAAAGGCCGTGCGCGAGGCAGTCGGTGAGGATTTTATCATTGAGCTGCGCATAAGCGGAGCAGAGCGGATGGAAGACGGAGTTACCGCGGAAATGATGGCAGAGTTCAGCACCATGCTCAGCGGACTGGTTGACATCCTCCATGTCTCTTCAGGACATTATTTCCATTCATACAGGACGCGCGAGCTGTCTTCACATTTTCATCCGCATGCCTGCAATCTGGACCTTGCAAAGGTGATCTCCGCGTCGGCGCCTTCTGATGTGCACATTGCGCTGATAGGCGGCATCAACAGTCCCGAGCAGGCGGAAGAACTGATCAGGGACGGCATAGTGGATTTTGTGATCTTCGGCCGCCAGATGTTCGCGGATCCTGATTTTGCAAATAAAGTTGCAGCAGGACATCCCGAAGACATACAGAGATGCGTAAGATGCATGAGATGCTATAAGGGTTCGGTGGAACACCCGGACGAGATCGCATATCTTGAGAGACATCCGCTTAAGCAGGAGCCGATAGATCCAAGGTCAGCTTTCTGTACGGTCAATCCTTTGAGCGGCGGGTTCCTGTATCCGGGATTTCACATTAAAAAAGCAGATAACAAGAAAAAAGTCCTTGTGATCGGAGGCGGGGTCGCCGGAATGACAGCAGCCATAACTGCGGCCGATGAAGGGCATGAAGTATTGCTTGTTGAAAAGACCGGCCGCCTTGGCGGTATCCTCTGGTTCCTCGACAATGAAGAGTCCAAAGAGGACCTTAAGAATTTCCGCGATCTGCTGATACGAAGGGTAGAGGGCAGGAACATAAAAGTAATGCTGAATACCCCTGTAAGTCCCGAACTGATCAGGAAGTTTGCCCCAGATGCCGTACTCATTGCAGTCGGAGCATCCGCAGCCGTTCCTCCCATACCCGGCATCGAGAAAGCGATCCCTGCACTTGAGGTCTATAAAGACACATGCAGTCCGGGTAAGAAGGTCGTGATAGTAGGCGGCGGAATGGTCGGCTGTGACACCGCGATATATCTTGCTGAAAGAGGCCACGATGTGACGATCGTTGAAATGCAGGAGAGAATAGCACTTGAAATGGCATTCATGCAGTTTACCGCAGTTGCCGACAGACTCTCTGAGCTTGGGGTCAGCCATCTGGTAAATACAAAATGCAGAGAGATCAGAGACGGAGGCGCGGTGCTCGAAGGGCCGGACGGAGAATTCGAACTCGGCTGCGACAGCGTCATCTTCAGCCTTGGCATGAAGAGCAGGAAAGATGAAGCGGAGAAAATAGAACAGATGATCCCTGTCGGTGTAAAGACAGTGCTCATAGGAGATGTAAATACTGTTGCGAGAGTAGGAGACGCAGGCAAGGCAGGCTTGCTTGCAGCCATGGAGATATAGAGATGAACAATAGGTTTTTCAAGGAATATGTCATTACACCCGGAATGTGCGACCATTCCTCAAAACTGGGATATGCGGATACTTTTTCCATGTTCCAGGACATAGCTTCGGAGCATGCGGATGAACTGGGCATAGGCGCAAACCTTCTTCCTGAAAAGGGCCTGTTCTGGCTTACCGTCAAAACGAAGATCCGTTTTTATAAAAGACCGGCAATGATGAGCAGGGTCGTTGCGTCAACCTGGCCAAAGGAAGCGGAAGACTTAAGATGCGATAGAGATTATATGCTTACTTCTCCCGATGGAACAGTGCTTGCGGAAGGCAAGACTGAGTGGGCCGTCCTGAACTATAAGACCGGCCGGCCGATCAGATGCGGCGACATATACCCGGAAGGTCTGGTGATAGCCGAGGAGGATGTCTGCACTGAAGGCTTCACAAGGATCGATCCTGATTTCACCGGCTGCGAAAAGCTCGGGGAATATACCGTAAGATCAATAGACATCGACCTTGGCGGGCACATGAACAATGTTGCCTACATCAGGAACGTCCTGGGACTGTTCTCCTCCGGTCAGCTTAAGGAGATGAACATAAAAGAATTCGAAGTCTACTTTAAAAAGTCCTGCTTTGAAGGCGAAAAACTGACATTTTATGTCCGCCGCGGTGAGGCAACGGACATAGGGATGTTCAAGGAAGACGGGGCACCTGCATTTTTCGCAAGATTGCGGTGATATAATGCCTGTCACGTGTTGTCGTGTACAGATTTTACGCTTGTGACCATAAATCC
>JAZOAJ010000325.1:0-3190 GCA_045595385.1 Lachnospiraceae bacterium
CATTTCTCCATGTTATTATCATTTAAAGTTGATACATTGTACAACTGATTTACCTACTAAGTCAATAGGTAATAGAGGGTGACAAAATCCCCCGGAGGATATATAATGTCGCAGGGACGGAAATCAGTGTGAAGAATAAGACAAGTTCAGAAACAAATATAAAAACCAGAAATTCCCTGCTGCTTGGACTCGCTTCAGTCATCTGGGGAATTTCTTTTGTGGTACAGCAGCTTGGCGGCATGGAGCTTGGGGCCTATACATTTAACGGGCTCAGGATGCTGATAGGTGCGCTTGCTGTATATCTGGTCACATTCATTTTTGACCGTAAAGGTTATTCATCAAAGCCTGCTTCGCCGGCGGACCGGAAAATGCTGTGGCTTACCGGGCTTGCATGCGGCGTTTTCCTTGCCATCGCGACAAACCTTCAGCAGGTCGCCCTGAATTATGGCGGGTCAACAGGCAAGGCCGGCTTTCTTACGGCCGTTTACATACTGATCGTCCCGATACTCGGTCTTTTCTTCGGGACAAAATGCGGATGGAATGTATGGATATCTGTAGTGATCGCCCTGGCAGGACTGTATTTTCTGTGCATAAGGGATACATTCTCGCTCCAGACTCCGGACCTTCTTCTCCTCGGATGCGCTCTGACCTTTTCTTTCCAGATCATTACTATCGACAGGTTCGGGGGAAAATGTGACGGTCTCAGGCTTTCAGCCATACAATTTCTGGTCACGGGGATCATTTCCCTGATACCCGCGCTTATATTTGAGATCATTCCTTATGAAGGGGGAATGGGGCAGTGGATAACGCTCTTCGCGAGCGGAAAGATATGGTTCACGCTGCTTTACATGGGATGTTTAAGCTGCGCAGTTGGCTATACGCTGCAGATCATCGGAATGAGGGGACTGAATCCCACAGTAGCCTCGCTCATAATGAGCCTTGAGTCGGTTTTCGCCCTGCTCGCGGGCGTTGTATTCCTTAAACAGACTATGTTAGGCAGGGAATTGTTCGGATGCCTGCTGATGTTTGCCGCGATCGTACTATCCCAAATAAACTTCAGACGACGCAGTTAATGTGTGATCTTCCTGCGCAGGAATGCGCATTCATCACTGTTGCACTGGGCTGCTTCGGGGAGCCGGATGTTGCAGTGGAATACGTGCCCTAACACATGATCCTTATTGCCGTAGTAGTGATACTGCACTTCCACGCCCAGATTCTTAAGATTCTCATAAAGCAGGGGAGCCTGGCCTGCAAGAAAATCGCCCTCTCCGGTCATGATGTATGCCGGCGGAAAATCAGGCGATGTATGTTCATCTACATTGAGCAGGCGGTATTCTTCCTCAGTTCCATGATGAGGCATCAGATTCGCCATTAAAAGAGAGGTCAGATCCTTTTTCTTTCTGTAAGGCTGATGATACTGGCCGCAGTTTAGAAGTACTGCTTTCGGGCAGCACGGGGTTTTGAAGGAGTAATTGCGGGCGTAATCGGGATTGGTATGAATGCAGCAGTAAAGGGATAACAAAGTGGCGCCTGCACTGTCGCCGACCGCAAATATGTTCTTTGTGTCAAATCCGTATTTTTCAGCATTTTCCAGCACCCAGCCGAATACCGCGGCAGTATCCTCAAGGGCTGAAGGAAATTTGAATTCCGGAGCCAGCCTGTATGTGAAGTTCACCACAGCAAATCCGTGGCCTGCCAGTTCCATGCAGTAAAACTGGTATACTTCCTTGGTGCCGTAGACGAATCCGCCACCATGAACATTTACGATGACGGGAAGCAAGCCTTCAAATGAGCGCGGCCTGTAGACATCCAGTATCTGCCATTTCTTTTCAGGGCCGTATTGGATATCATCAAAACGCTCTATTGTTTCCGGCGTGGACAGTCCCGCGTCGCGCTTCCTGTCATTGCTGCCGAAACTACTTCTGACTAAAAAACTCGTGATTGACATATCTTACTCCTGAAAATATATTACTACCGTAGAAAAACCAGGTCAATTGAACCTGACCGGAAAGGCACATTTACATGGAATTATTACACGGCTCACCAGAAGACATGACAGGAAGACAGGATCGGGAGGTCCGCACATATGAATTTCTTGACAGACTCGGCGTGGAGTTCGACAGGACAGACCATCCGGAAGAACCCGCGACAAGCATGGAAGTCTGTGCAAGGATAGACGCGATACTTGACGTAAGGATCTGCAAGAACCTCTTTTTGTGCAACAGGCAGCAGACAAACTTCTATCTGCTGATCATGCCGGGCGACAAGCCGTTTAAAACAAAGGAACTCTCAGGCCAGCTCGGTATCAGCCGACTGTCATTTGCGGATGAGAAGCATATGCTCGAATACCTGGATCTTTACCCCGGCAGCGTATCTGTGATGGGACTGATGAATGACAAAGAGCATAAAGTGCGGCTTGTGATAGACGAGGACGTGTTTAAGGAAGAGATGTTCGGCTGCCATCCATGTGCCAACACCAGCTCGATCAGGTTTAAGACGAAGGACCTCACTGAAAAGATACTGCCTGCTATGGGGATCACTTATGATGTTGTGAAGCTTGTAGGGCTCTAAGGCTAATTTAAGCTACAGGGGCATATAATGTTGATATAACAGAAAGTGCCGGGAAAGCGGCAGGAAACGGGGTGAGTCTTACAATGAGAAAAGCATATGGGATATTACCGATCATGATCTGTGCATCCATGCTGGTCAGCCTGGCAGGATGCGGAACCAAAGAACCTGAGACGACTGCAGAGCAGACTGCAGCTGTGCAGACCACGGAAGCTGAAAGCAGCGTGGGATCAGCAGTGACTGAAACAGAGACAGTCCCGGATGCAGAGTCCGCAGATTACATTGACATAGTGCTGAGCGAAAACGGTGCTGCCGTAAACGGGCAGGCAGCCGGAACAGACAGCAGCTCTGCAGTCTATATTGCCAATGACATCATCTATTATGAAGACCGGGATAATTATGACAGCGGGAACCCTTATGGTGAAGGAACCGCTTCAGACAGACACACAGCCGAAGAGGCAGCTGCGAACACCGTAGTATATATTACCGAGGCAGGCACATACAGGCTGTCGGGAACGCTGCACGGGCAGGTGAGAGTTGATCTGGGAGAGGATGCGGAATCAGACCCCGATGCAGTTGTAACACTGATATTTGATGGTGCTGACATAACATGCGATGTGGC
>JAZOAJ010000326.1:0-4489 GCA_045595385.1 Lachnospiraceae bacterium
CCCAGTTCTTTAAGGGAAGCAGGTCCCTTGCTGTTTGCCATCGAAAAGCTCCGGCATCCTATTATGAGCGGGTTGTAGGCAAATACCCTTACTGCGAAGCCTATGCATGCTGCAAACAGAGCAATGATGATAATGACCGCAATGACTGCAAGCTGCTCCTGGCTTAATTCACCGCCGGATCCGCTGCCGGATGCACCGCCATAGGCTGACGAGATACCGCCTGTTGCCGCGCCACCGGCGCTTACCGCTGCCAGTATCAATGCTACCAGCACGCATTTCCAGTAACTCAGCTGAAACCTTTCCTTGCCTCTTGCTTTCAATTCTTTTCTATTCCACATATCAGACCTCCTGTTTGTGCCTGTTTTATATTGTCGGTTAAAGTATAATCGTTCCTGTGACAGATAAACACATCAAGCAGGGAGAAATAAACATCTCTATTTTCCCTTTTTAGGATCAATTGATTATAATATATTTGTATAAATATGCTCTAATGATCAAAAGGAGTTTGAGGAAAACAACATGGCATATGTAGAATTTCGCGATGTAAAAAAAATATATAAAAGCGGCGAGGTTGATATTCCTGCTCTCAATGGAACAGATTTCATAATTGAGAAAGGTGAATTCTGTGTGGTGGTCGGCGCTTCAGGAGCAGGCAAGACCACGATACTTAATATCCTCGGCGGCATGGATTCCCTGACATCCGGTTCTGTTTTTCTGGATGGCAGAGAGATATCGGCATACAGCAGTAAACAGCTGACAGAATACCGCAGATATGATATCGGATTCGTGTTTCAGTTTTATAACCTCGTTCAGAACCTGACCGCATTGGAAAATGTCGAACTGGCAACACAGCTTTCAAAAGATCCGCTGGATCCCGCGATGGTTCTGGAGCAGGTCGGGCTTAAAGACAGGATGTCAAATTTTCCCGCACAGCTGTCAGGCGGAGAACAGCAGAGAGTAGCCATCGCAAGAGCGCTTGCAAAGAATCCGAAGCTGCTTCTATGCGATGAACCTACTGGCGCGCTGGATTATCAGACAGGAAGGGCAGTGCTGAAACTCCTTTTTGAAACATGCCGTGAAAGGAAAATGACAGTAGTTGTGATCACTCACAATTCAGCACTGACGGCAATGGCCGACAGGATAATCACGGTCAAAAACGGCCGGATCGAAGACATGTATCTGAATAAAAACAGGGTGGATATTGAAGATATCGAGTGGTAATAAAAAATCACATATGCTCTGGAAAATGATCTTGCGGGAGATAAAAAGCACTTTCGGGCGTTTTGCTTCCGTATTTGCGATCATTGCCATTGGAACGGGCTTCTTTGCGGGAGTCCGCATTACCACGCCTGTCATGTTAAATACCATTGATACTTATTACCGCGAAAACCGCTTCTTCGATTACAGGCTGCTGTCAACAATAGGATGGACAGACAGAGAGGTTGAAAGCCTCAAAAATGAGCCCGGAGTTGCGGGTGCGGAAGGGTCCTGGCAGGTAGACGTAATATTTAAAAGGCGTGATGGAAAAGAAGCAGTCTATAAGGTACATTCGATCACAAAAGAAATAAACCAGTTCCAGCTTAAGGCAGGGAGGATGCCGGAGAACAGCCGGGAATGCATAATAGACAGCAATAACCGGATGGGCCTGTCGCTGGGTGACAAGGTATATGTTTCAGCTTCCAACGATCAGGATACACGGGATGCATTTACAGCAGATAGTTTTACAGTAGTAGGTTTCGCAGAGTCATCCCTTTATATTAATTTTGAGCGGGGAACGACCTCAATAGGCAACGGAACTGTACAGGGATTCGCGTATCTGCCGAATGATGCATTTGAAGCTGAAGCTTATTCAGAAGTCTATGTCAAACTTGATACTGACAGAGTGATCTATTCAAAACAGTATAAAGATCAGATGGACGAACTGCGCCATGAATGGGAAACAGTGGCGCAGGATACAGCAGATAGCAGGTATGACCGGCTCTATGCTGACGCGGAGGCGGAACTCGCAGATGCCAGGGCGGAATTTGAAGATGAGAAGAGCAAAGGCGAGTCGGAACTAAAAGATGCCAGAGATGAACTGGATGAGGGAAAACAGAAACTGGATGATGCTGCGACAGAGATCGCTGACGGCAGACAGAAACTGGCAGATGCAGCTGCCGAACTGGAGGACGGAAAACGGGAACTGGATGATGCTGCGGCACAGTTGGCGGATGCAAAGAGTGAACTGGATAACGGCTCACAGATCCTGGCTGATACTAGATCACAGCTCGATGATGCAGAAGCAGCACTCGCCGAAGGAAAAGCCCGGCTGAACGATGCAAAGGCAGAGCTTGCAGACAATAAGGCTAAACTTGACGCAGCAAGTGCGGAACTGGCAAACGGGAAAGCAGAACTTGACGCAAATGAAGCTGCTCTTAATGAGTTCGCCGAAATGCTTGCGGCCGGGAAAGCAGAGCTGGATGCAGCAAATGAACAGCTGCAGCAGAAAGATGCTGAACTGACAGGCGCGCAGCAGGAGATAGACAGCCGCAGAGCTCAGATAGAAGCAGCCGCAGCTGCAGGACTGATAGATGAAGATACTAAGGCAGCAGCCCTGGCAGAACTGGATCTGGTGCAGGCACAGATCGACGCCGGAAGAGAACAGTACGAAAGCAGGGCGGCAGACTATCAGACTGCTCTTGCAGAATATGAACAGAATGAAAGCCTGTACAACAGTTCTGTTGCAGCTTATGAAGCCGGGTTGGAACAGTATCAGACTCATCTGGCTGAATACGAGGCAGGCAGGGATGCTTATGATGCTGGAAAGGCTGCACTGGATAAAGCTCAGGCTGAGTATGATTCAAAAGCGGCACTATACAATGAAGGCCTTGCCGAATACAACAGCGCGTTTGCAGCTTATGAGCAGGGAGTGGATGATTATTACGCGGGCTTAAACTCATATCATGAAGGATTGCAGGAATATGAAAACGGACTGGCCGAGTATGATCAGGCGGCTTCAGATCTTGAGCAGGCTGAGGCCGATTACCGCGACGGCCTTAAGGAATACGAAGACGGCGAGGCTGAGTACAGGGATGCGAAAGAGACATTTGACAGGGAGATCGCAGATGCTGAAAAGGAGCTTCAGGATGCAGAGGATGAACTTGCAGAATTTAAAGCTCCGGATACATATCTGCTGGAACGCGGAACCAATATAGGTTATTCATGCTTTGAGAGCGATTCAGAGATCATCAAACAGATAGCCCGTGTACTGCCGATCTTCTTCATACTTGTCGCCATTCTGGTATGCATGACGACCATGACGAGGATGGTTGAAGAGCGCAGGGGCCAGATAGGCATCATGAAGGGGCTGGGATATTCAAGTTCTGACATCATGTTTACATTTCTTGCGTATTCAGTGATCGCAGCGGCTCTGGGCTGCATAGTCGGATATGCTGCCGGCATATTCCTGTTCCCGACAGTTATCTGGTTTGCATATAACATGATGTACATAAATATACCTCTGAATTATGTATTTGACTGGAAACTGGCATGCGCTGTGTTTGCGGTGGCAGTGGCGGCAACAGCAGGCACCACATATCTGACCTGCAGGAGCATCATGACGGAATCAGCAGCGTCACTCATGAGGCCCAAGGCGCCAAAGGCAGGAAAAAGGGTGCTGCTCGAACGCATTCCGTCCATTTGGAAGAGGATGAAGTTCATGCATAAAGTCTCTGCCAGGAACATTTTCCGGTACAAGAAAAGGTTTTTCATGATGATCGTCGGAATAAGCGGGTGCACTGCGCTTCTTCTGACAGGCCTGGGACTTAAGGATTCGATCGCCACATTTGTCAAAACACAATATGACGAGATCCAGACCGCACAGATGGATATTGTTACAGAGGAACTTGACGGCATGTCTCCTGATCTGAAGAAGACAATGGAGGAATTGGAGGCATCTTACTTCATGTATGCCCAGTCGTCATGGGATCTGATACAGAACAACAGAACAAAGAGCATAACTCTGATCACTCCATATGAATGGGACAACATTGATGAGTTTTTCAGCTTAAGAACAATGAAGGGTGAGGAAATAGCCGCTCCCGAAAAGGGTGAAGCATTGGTCAGTGTGAGCGTTTCAACCAGATACGGTGTCGGTGTGGGAGATGAGATCACTCTCAGAAATGAGGACATGAAGGTGATACGCGCCAAGGTCACCGGTGTGTTTAAGAATTATGTTTACAATTATGTTTTAGTATCAAGGGATACATTTGCCGATGCAGTCGGGAACTATAATGTGAATGGGGCATATGTCAAAGTTCCGGAAGGAAAAGATGTATATGAAGCCCAGACTGTTCTCGCAAAGTCCGGGGATGTTGTTTCGGTTTCAGTTTTTGCCGATCTGGAAAACATGATATCGAACATGATGTCCAGCCTTAATTACGTGATCCTCCTGATAATAGCCAGCGCTGCAGCTCTTGCATTTGTAGTCCTTTATAATCTTACCAACATC
>JAZOAJ010000327.1:0-7792 GCA_045595385.1 Lachnospiraceae bacterium
CTCATTTGCCTTCACTGCAGCGGCTTTCGCCACTGTGAGGATGGTGCCTTCCTTAGGTTTCATGACAGCCTTATAAGCCTGTGCCACAGCATGTGACATTGCGTCGGCTATCTGTGCTTTATCCAGTGTTTTCTCACTGCCCGCAACTTTTGCAAATCCTCTGCAGAGCTGTGAAGTTATAACGCCCGAATTGCCTCTTGCCCCGCGCAGGGTTCCCATGGACATCTTTGAACAGATGTCGCTCATTGAAGCATTCTCTCCAAGAGCCCTTATCTCTTTTACTGCGGACATGAGGGTGAGAGACATATTGGTTCCCGTATCTCCGTCAGGAACAGGGAAAACATTCAGCTCATTGATCCAGGCCTTCTTTGCCTCAAGGCTGCTGACTCCGGCAAGGAACATCCGTCTGAGCGCAGCAGCATCAATAAAATCTTTCACAGGCATTTCCTCCCTAGTCGATGACCCTGACGCCTTCAACGAAGATGTTTATCCTCTTCACCTTGAAGCCGGTGGCATTCTCTATTATGTATTTAACGTTTGATATGAGATTGTCAGCAACGGCAGATATAGCGACACCGTAAGCAATGATGACATGGAAATCGATCGTCACATTGTTATTATCATCGGTGTCTACCTTAACGCCTTTTGTAATACTGTTTCTCGTAAGAAGTTTAACAAGGCCATCGCTCCTGCTAAGGGCTGCCATTCCGACAATTCCAAAGCATTCAAGTGCAGAAAGTCCTGCCATCCTGGCGATCACTTTGTTATCTATGATCACTGTTCCGTTATCGGTATGGAATCCTCCGTTCATGCCTTTTCTCCTTCCATTGGTATCTTAATTAATGGATTATAACCCATATTAAAGCAAATGTAAAACTCACATTTAACAACTCCTTGCGCTGAAACATATTTTTCCTTAAAATATGAACATACACCTGTCCGGGAAATACCCGGGCATTAATGTAAGGAGCAGAAAATGTCTTTGACCAAGAAGAGCTGGCTGGCGATAATCGCCACAGCGGTTGCAACTTTTAATTCCGGCGCCCTGTTTTTCGGCTATCCCGGAGTCATGACAAAATACTGGGGAGACCTTTTTAACGCTGACGCAATGGCCCGCGGTTTCGTCATGACTTTCGCATGCGTGGGAGTAGGCCTCCTAATGCTCCTTTCAGGCTCAATCCATGCCAGGATCGGCACCCGGAAATGTCTTCTCATCGGAACGGCCATCCTTATCGGCGCCATGGTCATAGCAAACCTTGCCACAAGTATGTGGCATGCTTATCTGTGGGCTTTTCTCTGCGGAGCCGGAAACGGGTTCGTGTATGGTCCCTGCGTGAGCACGAGCCAGCAATGGATGCCTTCAAGAAGAGGGCTTGCGGCAGGCATAGTCAATCTCACTTTCGGAACAGCGGGCGCTATCATGTCGCTTGCATACAATGCCATGCTGCACAACCCTGGCATAGGTTACAGGACAATGAACTGGATCATCATCGGCATGATAATCGTCCTGAACCTGCTTGCAGTCATCTTCGCTGAGATCCCCGCTTTTGCCAGACTGACCCCTGAGCAGGCAGAGGAACTGGAACGCCAGAAGGCCGCCGCCGCGGCTTCCAGATCCCAGGCTCTCGCAAGCCGTTCATACACAGTAAAGGAAGCATTAAAGTCCAGAAACTTCTGGTTCATGTGGCTGGCATGGGTGTTCATGGGTGCAGCCGGCATATCGATGGTAAGCCTTGCCAAATCATATGAAAGTTTTCTTACAGGGACTGCCACTACTGCCATAGTGCTCACTGCTTTCAACCTTACAAACGGGATAGGAAGGATCGTGGCCGGAACACTCTCTGACATTATCGGAAGAAACCTTACAGGTTTCCTTGTGCTCGCTCTCGGAGGTGTCGGATACTTCTGTCTTCCCTTCTTTGTAAGCATTCCTCCGGTTGCTGTTTTCGCGGCATTCGTGGGTTTTGCGTTCGGAACCCTGTTCACGATCACCGCGCCTCTGGTCTCAGACCTGTTCGGACTTGAACATTACAGCATGATCTTCAGTCTGGTATTTACCGCATACGGATTCATAAGCGGAGTTGCCGGGCCGCTCTTCACGGGATGGATACTGGACAATACAGATAACAACTATTCATTGGTGTTCAGGCTGCTGTCTCTGTTCTGTTTTATAGGCGCTTTCTGCGTACTGTTTGCAAGAAGGAAAAAAACTTGAATTTCCCCCTTGCAAATATAATGGTCATTTGATAGAATACTTGGGCGTGCTTCTTAAGTACGATTATTATGCAAGGAGGTGCTTAATCTTGGCAAAATGTGATATTTGCGGCAAGGGAGTTCATTTCGGTAACGCTGTCAGCCATTCTCACAGAAGGTCTAACAAGATCTGGAAATCAAACATCAGAACTGTTCGTGTAAAGACTACCGGAGGAGCTAAAACAATGCATGTTTGTACTTCCTGCTTGAGATCCGGCAAGATCGAAAGAGCCTGAAAGAACAGGCAATCCCTTATAATGAAGATAAAGCCATGCAGATGCATGGCTTTTTTTTCGCGTTGTGATCCCTGTTCATCAGTACAACTCGTCCAGGAAATAGAGGTTGTCTCCCTCGATCGTCATGACAGCCAGCTGTGAGGTGTAGAAATCCCCGTAGATATCGTCGATAACGAAGCAGTAAAAATAATCGCCGTCCGGCATTTTATCGAACCATAGATTATCCTCTCCGTAGTATACGTAATCCTCTCCGTAATAATAGAATTCTTCCCCGGTATCAATGTTGAAGGCATCATATAGCGGAGTTATCACATCGCCGATGCTGAGTGGGTTTCCTATCTTTCCGGGTGCCCCGTAATCACTTATTCCATCCCAGACATCGATCATGATGACATCTCCGGTATCACCGTAATCCCAGATAAAGCGCAGACACTTCTCTTCGCCGTTGAGCAGGATCGGCGCGGTAAAGATATCATAACCGTCGCCTGTTTCAGCCAGGTATGAGCAGAGAACCTGTCCGTCATCCAGCGAAAACCAGTAACCATCAAAATTATCGCAGAAATAACCGGATTCCCAGTCTCCTAAGACATCAGTACTGAGGCCCATGCAGATCGCGTCTTCATAATCATCTGACAGAAGGAAGACCATCGCTTCAACTTCTATGGCATTGTTGATGCCTTCGGGAGACAGCTGGAACCAGAAGGTTCCGTTTTCATCCAGCTGCGGTTCATAAGTAAATGTGATCACTGGGCTGCTGCCGGTTTCGACATCATCAACATATTCCCATTCCGGTTCCGCTATGCCGGCAGCGATATCGTAGTTATCGTATTCATCTATGTCGCCGCCATAAGCCAGCCCGTTTGCAATCTTGTCAACAAAACCGACGTAGTATGTGCTGGCACATATGTTCTGGAAGATCTTAAGCTCCATGGATCCCTGGATAAGAAGCGGATAGTAGGTCGAAAGTCCGCATGCATTGCTGTGTTCATACCCTCTGACCTGATATATGACCGCATTGTCTACCGCCTTTCTTGCAGCCACGGAATTACCGGATATCATTCTGCCTGCGTCTATCAGTTCTCCGAGATCGACCATGTTTGTATAACCCTCGATCTCGTTATTTGCACCGAAACTGTCTATGCCGTATATGGTCCTTATTACCCGGGATATCTTCTGAACATCTCCCGTAGCGTTGTAAAGGTCCATGGCAAATCTGTCAAAATGATCAACAACGTCTCCTATCCTTTTGAGATCAACAACTGAAAGAGTGCAGCTGCCCTCCTCGCCGATCTCATCGCACGAAGCGTAAAAACTGTCGCAGATCACTTTGCCCAGCTCGGCTCCGTCGGCATCAGGTCTGTCCCTGAGATAATTGCCGATCTCTGTATAGTCCCATCCGTAACCCGGCTCAAGTTCCTGTGAACCGACCATGTATTCGGCATAAGGGGCAAGCATCATAGCGGTCTCCAGTGTGCTCATCAGGCAGGCATCAAATCCGATAAAATCAAACTTGCCGTCCATGTATCTTTCCGCTGATGCAAGAGCCTTCTCAATGTCCTTGAGGCGCAAGCTGTCGTTATTATAATTTTCGTCGAAGCACACTCCGTTGATGCTCCCGCTGCCATGGTCCCATAATATGAGTCCCATGTGCTCAGATCTGTAGTTTTTCGCGCTCCAGACCAGAAATTCTTCAAGAGCCCCTTCGGTTCCCATGTTTTTTGCCTGCGCGGGTTCCAGGCGTTCTTCCCTGCCTCCGGATATGACGAGCCGGTCCAGATCTTTTGTTGAAATACCCCTGTGTTTCCATCTTGATGACCCTCCGGTCTCAACGACAAAACGCACATTGCTGCCTGTATCAGCGTTCAGCATCTCTTCAATGTCCACGGTTCCCATATGTCCCTGGCTCTCAAGATCCGAACCGCATAAGTATACAAGGATGGTCCATTTCCCTTCATCTTCCGTTATTTGGGCTTCAGTGCTTTCCGTTTGGGAAGGCTGTTCTGTCGTTTCGGTTTTCCCGGTCGTGGGAAAAGTAACTTTAGTGATATTTATGCCGCCCTTTTTTCCGCACGCACTTTGGGAAATGATCATCGCAAATATCAATAAAACTGCCGTAATGTATCTGATGCGTTTCATGTTTTCTCCTTATGTTCTGGGGCTGCCGGATAACGCAACAGCCGTGCATGGCACGGCTGTTTCATTTTACATATATGGGGTTATCATTCTTCAGTCAAAGGCTCATCCCCAATGGGATTCTCCCTGACAGATGCGCTTCTATCTTTTCCAAAAATGCCCGCGATCTTGTTTACCGCATCGGGTATCATTTCGATCAGTTTGTTGATCGAATCCTTGTCCTTGATATTTACTATTCTTGCTGTACCGTTCTGAATGATGAGCACAGCAGAAGGAGTCATTCTTGCTCCGACGCCGCCGGCTTCATTGTTCTTCCTCTCCTGGACAAATGCTCCCGCGGTAACTCCGAATGATACGTCCGCCATGGGAAAGATCACGGCGCCGTCGCATCTGATGGGTTCTCCAACGATCGTCTTGGTAGAGATATGTTCTTCTACTCCGGCCATTAAAGCCTGGATTGTCTTTTCAAAATTATCTGACATTATAAGTTCCTCCCTATATAACCGACAACGCGTCTGATATCTTTATGCGTCAGTATCCTCCACAAAAATGATAACACATATCTTACAATAATTCTCCCCTTAATTACAACATCCATCTTAACGGTCTTATTGTACATGTCCGGGATTATTAGAAGCCTCTCGTCCATAAGAGCGGCTATCCATCCTACGATACCAAATGTCTGTGCTGTTGATGCCGGATCTCCGGTTCCAAATGTGACTTCTCCCTCCATGCTCGAAGGCTTTACATGGTTAAGTATACCTGCAAGTTCCTGCTTCAGATATTTCCATGCCCGCGCGGTGACCGGTGCCCCTATTACATACTTTGCAAGCTTGATCTTCTCCCAGATGTTTTTGGCCTTCTCACAGACAGATCTGATCTTTTTTACGATCTTCGGAGAGTCGTCGTCTATGTTTTCCTCCTTAGGTTCTGCCTTCGCAGACGCTTTTTTCTTTTTCTCAGGCACGATCCCGAAGAAATACTCCTTGATCAGTTCCCAGATGGCCAGACCGATCTTTTTGGCGATCCGGGTGAGCAGGGAATTTTCTTTCTTTTTAAGCTCGATCCCGGCAAGATGCGTCTTCATGTCAAGAGTGCCGCCTTCAAAGCCTATGAGCAGATGAAGAAGCCCTCCCAGGAATTTTACCGACATCTTCGGATCGATCGCTTCATTTTCCCCCTGGGCTGTAACTGTATATTTGAACGGTACGAAAAGCACCAGGCAGATGATAACAATGATCAGCCCGATGATCACCGCCAGCACTATTCCTATTATCTTCAGGATCTGGAGAAATATCATCATGCGAAATACCCCCGCAGATCCTCTCCGCCGGTTGCCTCATAGGCATCCAATATCATCTTACCCGCGAGTTCAAATGATTCATCCCTGCCGGACGCTATCCCGAGAACGGTGATGTCCCTGCCTTTATAATCATCCTTTCCGAGCATGAATGCGGGGATGATGTCCAGAATGTCCCTTCCATTTGCGCACAGGCTTATGACATATACTCCGAACTGGAGTTTATGCCTCCTGATATTGCGTATGATCCTGTTCCTGTCTTTCCTTGCGTCTTCGCCAAGGTAAAGATCCTGTCTGAAGAAAATCATCTGAGTAAATGGAACTTCCTTGCGATCCTTGCTATCTTCCCGCCCATGGGAACCATTTCCAGTTCCTCCTGGTCGATTATCTTAAGGAGCAGCAGCATTACCGCGTAAACTATGACTGCTATTATCAGGGCGCAGATCACTGACAGAACGTTGCTGTGGGCAAATCTGTATACCAGTTTCTGCACCAGGAGCGCGAATGCGCCCATTACTGCAGAACTTACAAACGGTAGTATAAATGTCTTTTTAAGCTCCTGCCTGTAGTTCAGGTACTTCTTTATCGATCTGTGGTTAAGTATGCACATCAGCAGTGCGAACAGAACATCTGCAACCACCACACAGAAGATGTTGAACGGTGTCAGCATGATAATCGCCGCCAGGAATACTATGTGCACAACAAGGGAGATCGCGGCATGGATGACCGGCACCCTCATCCTGTCTATTCCCTGAAGGATTGAATTTGTTATGGTCGAAAGGCTGTACAGCACAACCGACACGCAGCCTATCATGAGCATGAGTGAGACCTTGTCAGCATCCGCACAGGATGAGAACAGGAGCGTTACGATCGGTTTGGCAAGCACTCCGAGTCCGACAGCACACGGAAATGCGACCAGCATTGTAAGCTTGATGGCGCTCTCAACTTTCCTTATCACCTGTCCGCGGCTTTTCTGGGCCATGGAGCTGACTATGCTCGGGATCAGTGAGGACGCCAGAGCACTTGCGAGAGCAACAGGCACATTGATCAGCAGCCTGTAATTTCCGGTATACATTCCTGTGAGGATCGCAATGAGCTGCTGCTTTATCTCAGTCGGGAGAGCTGACCAAGGCTGGGTCATCCCGTTCATCGCTGTTATCGTGTTCTGGTCCAGCCCTGCCGACATCATCAGGTTTCCGAATATGCCTGTGTCAAGAAGGCTTGATACGTTGTAGATCGTGGTGCTAAGTATTACCGGGAGGATCGTAAGGACTAAGATCTTAATGATCGCTCCGGTGGATTCGTTTGTTTCAGTCTTATCTTTTGCGGCCTGCCTGTTCATTCTCTTACGGCTGAGAACAACGAGCATAATCATGAAGGCCAGCGCGGAAAGCGCGCCGAGCACAGTTCCGAGTGTTCCGCCGGCGGCTCCCATCGATGCAGGCGAAGCTGTAGCCTTTCCTGCGTTTGCAGCGCTGAGTGCCGAGTTAAAAAGTATTGACGCGGCAACAATGCTGACTATGGCATTGATAATCTGTTCTATTATGTTCGAGACCGCAGTCGGGACCATGTTCCCGAAGCCCTGAAAATATCCCCTTAGAACGCCCAGCACAGAAAGTATCACGAGGCCGAAGGAAAGGACCCTCAGCGCAACTGCGCTCTGCGGATAATTCAGTATCCTGGCGAACCATTCCGCTCCGAAGAAAGTTATGGCAAATGCGGTAAGGCCCAGCGCAAGCGAAAACAGTATTGCGTGTATGAGGACTTTCTTTACATTCCTGTACTGTCCCAGGGCTGCGCGGGCCGATACCATCTTTGATACCGCCAGAGGCATGCTGTATGAGGACAGCAGGAGCAATATGGGGTAAAC
>JAZOAJ010000328.1:0-2536 GCA_045595385.1 Lachnospiraceae bacterium
CATAGGAGCACCTTTGCTCTGCACGGTACTTGGTGAGGTCGGCGAGACAGCGACAGCTTATGACTTCCTGCTGAAGGAGGATTTCCCGAGCTGGCTGTATTGCGTCAATCTTGGGGCTACCACAATATGGGAGCGCTGGAACTCAGTAGGACCTGACGGAACGATCTCAGATACAGGAATGAACTCGCTCAACCATTATTCATACGGTTCAGTCATGGAGTTCGTTTACGCTTACGCGGCAGGTATCCGCCCTGCAGCTCCGGGATTCAGGAAAGCTGTAATCGCCCCGAACCCTGACTACAGACTGCCTCATCTTGAGTGCAGCTTCGACTCTGCATCCGGAAAGTATGTATCAAATACAAGCATCGACAGCGACGGTACTGTAAGCGTACACATAGAGATTCCGTTCGGCTGTGAAGCAGAGGTCACACTGCCAAGGTCCGGAAAAGCATCAGAAGTGCTCTCTGCAGGGACTTATGATTTCACTTATACACCTGAGAAGGACTTCCGCAAGCCTTTCGATGAGCATACACCTATAGTAAAACTCGCAGAAAATGAACAGGCTCTCGGAATACTCTTCGGACTGGTTCCGCCTATCGGAGGAATGGCCAAGGGCAGAGATGCAGAATTCGGATATAACGGCCTCGCAGACTTCAGATACCTTACTTTCCTTCCATTTGAGCCGGATAAACTCGAGGAAGCTATCAGACAGATAAGCAATCTGATCGTAGAAGTATAGGATAAATAAGTGCAGTGGAGGAATGATAAGGCTCATTGCTGCAAAGCATGTTGAGTGAAGGAGAGATAAAGTGATACTGACAGGAAAAGAAACTATCCCTGTATGGGGAGATATTATTCCCGGCAATACGGGCAGAAGCAAACTGGATGATATGACCATTGATCCGGATCTGACAATGGAGGATGTGTTCTTAAAATATCCGGGAATATGGGACAAGACAACGGATGAGATCGGAGATCTGAGGGGCAATGACTTCATGGTATGGACTGAAGAAATCCGGAACGGTTATGCCGGAGAAACATACTCAGATGTGCCGGTGCTGATTCCGTACATCTGCGAAGGAAGCGACCGCTGTGTCATCCTGTGCCCAGGGGGAGCATATCTTACCAAGTCCATGGACAGTGAAGGATCTGAGGTTGCAGAGGTTCTGAATCAGGCAGGAATCAGCGCATTTGTGCTGTGGTACAGAAGCCATCCTTACCGGGCTCCTTATATGTATCTCGATTGCCAGCGAGCTGTCAGGTATGTGAGATATCATGCTTCGGAATACGGTATCGATCCTGACAAAATCGCTGTTGCCGGTTTTTCGGCGGGAGGCAATCTATGCGGTGTAGAGGCACTCTGCTTCAGAGATGAACCGGTTACCGAAGAGGGATATATCCCTGATGAAGTGGATAAGGTCTGCGGCAATCCTGATGCAGTCGGTCTCATTTATCCTGCCGTTTCTATGAATGATGATAAGATCATCGCCGTCGTAGGAGGTCTGGATATCTGGAATGATGCAGAGAAGAAGAGTAAATTTGCGGCAAGATATGATATGCGGACACATGTCAGGGAAGGGGATGCACCCGCTTTTCTATGCGCATGCATGGATGATGAAGTGCTTCCGGCACTGAGACTGGCAGAGCTTGCCAAGGCATATGATGAGAAGGGCGTTCAGTGTGAACTCCATCTCTTCCCATATGGCAGCCATGGATTCGGAAGCTGTATCCCAAGGCAGATGGGACCATTTGACCCGCCTGATTTCAGTGCCTGCAGCCAGTGGATGGGATTATTTACTAACTGGATCAACAGGGTCTTTAAGTAATAAGAAAAAGGGGATGCGGCATATGAGCATGCTGCATCCCTGTAGACTTTTGGAAACATTGTTTCTGATTGTAACCCGATTATATGTTGAGCAGGTCGCTGAAAGAAGCGATTGCGATGTCAGCCTTAGGATACTTGGCTGCTTCATAGATGCCGATTCCGGTAAAACCACCTGCTTTAGCAGCATCGATTCCTGACTCAGCATCTTCAACTACAGCGCAGACTGAAGGATCCAGACCGAGGAACTCGGCCGCCTTGAGGAATACTTCAGGGTCCGGCTTGGATCTCGTGATATTGGTACCGTCGGAGATGGCGTCGAAAGCATCAGTCAGACCAACACGGTCCAGGATAAACTTTGCGTTTTTACTTGATGAACCGAGGGCGATCTTGAATCCCAGGTTTCTGAGTTCTGCAAGGGTGCTGCGAACATCATCTGCGACATCTGAAGGAGTCATGGTTGCAAGATACTCCCTGTAGATGCTGTTCTTGTAAGTGCAGAGTTCCAGCTTTTTCTCTTCAGAGAGCGGCTCTCCTTCATAGCGCTCGAGAATGATTTCGAGAGAATCCATGCGGCCTACACCGCGCAGACGATGGTTGATCTCTTCGTCAAAATACACCCCCATTTCATCTGCCATTTTTTTCCAGGCGAGGTAATGGAATTTGTCAGTGAAGACGATGACTCCGTCAAGGTCGAAAATAAAAGCTTTCAAT
>JAZOAJ010000329.1:0-6042 GCA_045595385.1 Lachnospiraceae bacterium
CAGGGTCTGAATGCGCTCGCCAATCTCCATGTAATGGTCCCCGTCATGCTGCCAGCCTTCGGCTGCATTGAGGTAATCTATGAGCTTCCACATGTGTACGCCCATCATCTGTCCGTAATAACAGCCGCCGGCGCCGTCGCAGAGCATGGTGTAGCAGGCATTAGCCTTGCTTATGAGGGCAATGTTTTTTGTATCCTCCAGATCATCCTTTTTCGGATGTATTTTTACAGGCGGCGCCCAGGAACATATGTCACACAGGCTCATGGCGCCATATTCGATGCCCATGCCTACAGTGTGCTTCCCGGGAGCGGGCTCCGCAACAAAATGAACTCCCAGCTGAGGGTCGTTTCTTGCATCATGCATGCCGGGCTCCTGGCCGCCTATGTGCATGGCGTATTGCTGACCGCCGAACCGGGCGGAAGCCAGCCTGACTCCGTCTGCCAGGGCATCGCCAAAGCCTTCCCGGTCGATCATTTTCCTGACCAGGGCAAGGATGGCTTCGGTATTTCCCCATGTCAGCTCCAGACCGTTAGTCTGCTGCGTGGTAAGGATCCCATTCTCGAAACATTCTATGGCCCAGGCAACCGTATTTCCGGCAGAGATCGAATCCATGCCGGCCCGGTTCAGCAGTTCGTTGATCTGAAATACGCTGTCCCGGCTGCGGTTCAGCAGCAAAGGCCCGAAAGCCTCAATGGTCTCGTATTCCGGTTTATGGGTTTCGTCAAATGTGGCATATTGCCTGCCTTTTATGTCGAGCTTTCCGCCGCATCCAAGCGGACACGAGTAACAGTGATATTTCACGGTTTCTATCCGGTTGATATGTCCCGGGCTGTACACAGCATCCATCAGCCTGGCGTCTTTTGGAGTTCCGCCCCAGTTCTTAATGGGGCCGTCCCCGCTTGTGATCGCCAGGGAGGTATTTGCCTGTGTGCCCCATTCCTTGAACATTAACGAGGTCATGGAGCCGTCCAGCGGGAGGTATGGGAGATGCCCCATCATCCGTCCGCCCATGCCGAGGAAAGCGCCCATACCGGAGGGCAGTTTCATCTTCAGCAATTTACGGCCAAGCTCACGGGAGAGGTCTTTGACTTTTTCCGGGTCGGCACACTTCATTGGAAGAGAACCGGCCAGAACGACAGCCTTTAGCTTCTTGCTGCCCATCACGGCACCTACACCGCTGCGGGCTGCGATCCGCCCGCCTTCATTGCAGATGCCTGAGATCAGCGAGAGCTTTTCTCCTGCCGGGCCTATGCATGCCACGCACGGCCGCTTGCGGCATTTATCATCCAGGTCGCCGTGCAGGGACTTTTCCGTTTCTGTCGCATCCAGCCCCCAATATGGCGATGCGTCCCTAAGCTCCGCTGTTTTTCCGTCACAGAACAGATATACGGGCTTGTTTGAGATCCCGGAAATAAAGATGGCATCGTACCCGCATTGCTTGATGGCAGGGGCAAAGACACCGCCGCAATTGGCGTCACCCCATCCGCCGGTCAGCGGACTTTTGCAGGTAACTGTCCAGCGGCCGGTGAGAAAGGCTCCTGTACCGCAGAGCGCGCCTGCAGCAAACCCCAATATGTTTTCGGGTCCTAACGGGTCAGCACCGGCAGGGATGTGCCGGTACAGGTACCAGGCAGAGAGCCCCTTTCCCGCCAGGACAGATTCATATACTGCATCAGGGATCCGGAGGGTCTCAGTGGTTCCCCTGCTCAGGTCTACCTGTAATATCTTGCCGGTAAATGATGTCATTGCTGTTTCCTTTCATTCAGGCCGGATGATCGTTGGTTTCCATGCTGCGCTTACGCTCCAGGAAGCGAAGGAGCATAGCCTGTTGCTGTTTGAGATACATGTTCCGGACAGGAGGCAGCAGGTTCATCAGGAAGCGGCTTGGCAGATAAATGAGGCAGGGATATATCTGTTTCCGCCCCCTGTCCACTCCGCGCACAACTGCCTTTGCGACAGCATCTGCAGTCTGGACCGGAAACGGCTGTTCGACCTTGTGCCCGGCGCCTCCCACCTCGAAGAAATTAGTTTTGGTCGCCACCGGATATACGCAGGTGATCTTTATGTTCTTCGGTGACTCAATGCGGATGGCCTGCTGGAAGCCCTTCATGGCAAACTTCGTGGAAGCATAGAGGGCATAGCCCGGCAGGGCCATCTCTCCCATGGCCGAGATCGTAAAGACCAGACGTCCATCCCGTCCGTTCAGATGTTTCAGATACTTTGAATAGCTGTACATGCATGAGAAAGTATTGAGACGGAAAATGTTCTCGATACGCTCCCAGTCTTCATAGTCGTATCTTTCATAATATGGCGCTCCGGCGTTGCAGAAAAGAATGTCGATCTTATCATACAGCTCTTCCGCTTTGGAAAACAGCGCGTCTACCCCTTCACGCGAGCTGAGATCACAGGGAAAGAGCGTTACATTTTCCCCAAAGCCGGTCAGTTTCCCGATGCCGCGGCTCGCCGCGATGATCTGATTGCCATTCTCCGGGGCGGCAAGTATCTTCAGGATCTCTCTGCCGATCCCGCTTGACGCGCCTGTGATCACGATTTTCTGATTGCTGATCATGGTCTGTTCCTCGTTCCTGATGTTCTTCAGACATCATTCTCTATTGTCTTTATGATCTTTGCGGGTACTCCGCCGACGATGCAGTTGTCCGGAACGTCTTTGTCGACAACTGCGCCTGCGGCAACTATCACGTTATTTCCGATCGTCACTCCGGGGAGGACAGTCACGTTGGCTCCCATCCAGACATCATCCCCGATCGTTACGGGTTTCATGTAAGCGAGGTATTCCCTTCTGCCTTTGGGCGAGATGGGGTGGCCTACGGCAGTGATCACGGTTCCCGGTCCCAGCAGGACATTGTTCCCGATATTTACAGGACCGCGGTCAAGAATGATCACATTGTAATTGGAAAGGAAGTTATCTCCAACATGAATGTTGAGCCCATAGTCACAGTAAAAACCCGGCAGCACTGTGGGTGACTCTCCCACATCTGCGAAGAGCTCCCTTATTGCAGCTTCCTTTGCTTCGTTATCCAGGATGCTTATGGAATTCAGTTTTTCACATCCGAGTACCGCCCGGATCTTCATCTTCCGGATCTCCGGGTCACGCATGTAGTATTCCAGCCCGGCTTCCAGTTTTTCGTATTCAGTCATAGTTCTCAATAAATCCTTTTCATGATGCAGGTTGGCTCTTTGGCATTATAAACAAACGGCGCAGCTTCAAGAAAATCCCTGCCGATCCTCAGAGAAGTGATCGAGCTGCTGTTCTGGTTGGCTATAATGATGATGTCTCCAAAAACGTCAAAGTCTCTCGGCCAGCTGCCGCCTGTCTTGCATACATCGGTAAGTTTAAGCGGGGCTTCCCCGTCAGTTCTGAACATTGCTATGCTGTCATCTCCGCGGTTAGATACAAACAGATACTTTTCATCTTCACTCAATCTGATGGCAGCAGTAATATTTTCTCCTTCGAAACCTTCCGGCAGTGTGCTCACACAGCCGGTTATCTCTGCGCTATTCTCATGAAGCAGTACGTTGAACACCCGGCTGGACAGTTCGCCGTTTATATAAAGGATGTTTCCTGATGATGGCTTACAGATATGCCGCGGCCCGCTGCCTGCGGGAAAATGCAGTCTGTAAATTTCAGAAACTGTCCCGTGATCAGGATCGAGCTGATAGCAGAACAGGCAGTCCATGCCAAGATCCGTGATATACAATCGGTCACCTATGAACAATCCGCAATGAGGATGCGCAGCCTCCTGTCTGTCTTTTATCGGGCCGGAGCCTTCATGCCTGACTGTAGCGCTAAGCTCTATAGGGATGCCGTCATCGTCAAGTCTGAAAAGAGAAAAGGAGCCTCCGGTGTAATTGATAACAAGCAGGTATCTGAGATCTTCACTGAGTGAAAGGTAGCACGGATCCTTACCCATAGTATTGAGCGTTTTGATCAGCACCAGCCCTTCAGGAGATATCCCGAATACATTCAGTCCGCCTTCCGCAGTCAGTTCTCTCACAGCATAGAAGACCTTTCCGTTCGGATGCATCAGTATAAATGAGGGATAGTCCGCATCAGAGCAGAGCGGCGTTGCCTTTATGATATTCTGCGCAGGATCGATCTGACAGTAAAGTATGCTGTTCTCTCCCGCTTTGCCGTATGATCCTGTGTAAAAAGAATCTTTCATCATTGTAATATGATATCACATTAGCCTTTTGAGATTAATATAAATGTGAAATTTATCGAAAAACGATAAATTATTATTGACAAACGATTGAATCCCGCTTAGAATCCTGCATAGAAAAACACATGTATCTTTAACAGGAGGACACATCCATGCGTCAGAAGACTCTTGCAAAGTGGCTGAAAGCAGCCATCATAGCCATAGCGGTATTCGGACTGTTCCTGTACTGCATTCTGATCCCGTCATTCGGGCAGTATATTGTAAGCCAGTATCCGGAATTCTCCTACATGTATGTTCCATGGCTTGTATTCCTAAGCATATCCGGGCTTCCGTGCTACGCCGTTCTGGTGTTTGGCTGGCTGATCGCGGTGAACATAGGAAACGACAGGTCATTTTCCGAAGAAAACGCCCGGTATCTCAAGCTGATCGCCATTTTGGCCGGGGCTGATTCGATATACATTTTTGTCGGAGATGTTGTTCTGTTCTTTTTAGGCATGAACCATCCCGGCACCGCGCTCATGCTGCTCAGCCTGGAACTTGTTGGCATACCGGTGACCATCGCGGCCGCTGCCCTTTCACACCTTGTCAAAAAGGCAGCAGCTCTGCAGGAACAGAGCGATCTTACGATCTAGGAGGGTGACATGGCAGGAAAGATCATTTTCAATATCGATGTCATGCTTGCCAGACGCAAGATGAGCGTGACGGAACTCGCGGACAAGGTCGGGATAACCCTCGCGAACATGTCGATACTTAAGACCGGAAAGGCTAAGGCAGTAAAGATATCTACACTTGCCAGTCTGTGCAGGGCGCTTGACTGCCAGCCGGGAGATCTTCTTGAGTACATACCCGGCGGGTCGGAAGAGGCTGAAGAATGAATACTATCCCAGAGGTATTCTACAGTATCATTGCATATATAGTGATATTTCTTGTGGTCACTCTGCCCATGGGGCTTACGGCAATGAACATATTCTGCCTGATAAAACCCCGGTTTGTACGGGTCATGGGAACTATCTCCTGGAGCTGTACGGTATTCTTCGGTGTTCTGCTCAGCATGTTCTATGCTTCATTCATTGAGATCTACCCGTTTGCCGAATGGAGTGAGCAGCTCTATAACTCTCAGAAACATCAGCCTTTCTGGACAGGAGCATTGGGATTATACATAGCGATAGCAGCAGTGGCAGTCGCAGGATTTATAGTGCTTTCCGTACTGCCTTTAAAAAAGACCCCTCCTCTGCTGTTTGTATTTGCGATGGCGGCACAGTATCCATTCATGGCAGCCTGCATTGTCTGGTGTGCGCAGATAAGCGCTGAACCTTCAAGCTTATTGCTGGCAGTACTTCCCGTAAACCTGATCATTATCATACTGACCATGTTCAGGCTTAAGATAGCGGCATGGCAGGAACAGGCAGAAAACAGGCAGAGTACAGGAAAGGTTATAGACCGGTTTGATAAACTTCTGAACAACTCAAAGATGTGGCCGGTGTTCGCACTCATAGCCGCGCTGCCGCTGCTCGGGGTCATACTTGGGATATCAGTACTGTTAGGGCAAAGCCCTGATGCGGTCATCAAGGCGTGGACTGAGACTGCCGAGTGGAGGCTTTCGGGAAAAACAGCCCCTCCGAATCTGTATTACGACGAACATTATCTCTGCACGGTCGCTGCCGGCGGGCATGAAAAGATAGTAAAACCTCTTAGAATGGGTGAAAGGCACGGGCACAGGGTGGTCGTGAACAGACAGCTTGAGATAGCAAATGCATTTGAGCAGGTTCTTGAGGAGAGGACGCCCCATCTTCACCGCTTTATCAGGCACATCTATGATAAATACGGATTTCCAATTGCCCGATGCATCCGCACAAAGTCT
>JAZOAJ010000330.1:0-10042 GCA_045595385.1 Lachnospiraceae bacterium
TTGATGACCCTGTCGAAATCGAAATTCGGGCTTCCCTCATACATGGGCCTGTACACACTGAGATCAGACTGCTCTGTATACCGGTTATATATATTCCTGATAATATTGTTAAGGAGCCTCAGTTCATACCCCACTGAGAATACTGTCAGGAGGTTTTTGTGCTGCCTGTCCAGGAAATGGGATATCTTTGCGAAATCCCTGAAGACAGACCTGAGTATCATCCTTTCAAATGATTCCCTCCTCATGTTGTCGGGATCCAGTTCTTCAAGGACTTCCCCATAGCTGGGATGACCTTTAAGGAACATTACTATTTCCCTGATGTTCGGGCAGGATGCTATCTTTTCATAATCTTCAGTTGTCAGCAGATGCGCTCTCATGCCTCTGATCTTTGTCGCAACTGCTCCATAAGTTGTGATGCCTTTCATGTCTACAACCGCTGTGCTGTTATCTCATCTACGATCTTCTGCGCCCATTCGGAATGGTTTTGCTCAAAAGAGAGTTCAAGCGTCATTAAGTATTCATCGGTTTCCTTGTGAAGCGCATCTATCCGTTCTTTATTCTCACGGGTGAGCTTCTCTTTCAGCTCATCAAGCCTTGCCTGCGCGGAGTCGTTCAGTTTCTCGTCAAACTCCTCTTTTTTTGCCCTGTAATCCCTGCCGAGCTTGATCTTAGCATTCTCGGCGCTTTCAACATAATCAGCGGCAGCGCTGTTTATGCGGGATATCTCTTCTATCATCTCATTTACGATCTTTTCCATGTTTTATTCCTGTTCTTTCTCCTCAGGCAGGATTATGTGGACATTCTCTATACGGTTTCTCCTGACGATCTCCGCGATCAGCTTTATGCCGTCAGGAAGCTCGATGCATTCGCCCTTCTTGGGCAGTCTGTCAAGCTGTTCTATCATGAATCCGCCTATGGAATCATATTCTTCGGAAGTGATCTTGTGCTCCTGTTCAAGCCCGAGCATCTCATTTACATCGTCGAGATTAGTGGCGCCGTCCACAAGGAACTCATTCTTTTTCTTAAGCTGCTTTATGGCATCCTTTTCATCTTCGTCATACTCGTCGCGGATCTCTCCGACTATCTCTTCAAGTATGTCCTCAAGCGTTATCATGCCGCTTGTCGATCCGTATTCATCCAGTACGATCATGAGATTTATGGATTTCTCACGCATCTCCATAAGGAGTGTTCCGACCTCCATGTGCTCGAATGTGAAATTAGGCTCCCTCAGGATCTGCCTGATGGTGAAATCTTCTTCATCCGGAAGCAGAAGGACATCCTTCATGTTGATCGTGCCTATGACATTATCCCTGTTTTCACTGTATACCGGGTATCTGGTATATTGATTCACGCGGAAAATGGCCATGAGTTCTTCCCGGTCCATGTCCGCCTGGACAAATACCATGTCGATCCTGGGCACCATGATATCCTTTGCCAGCGACTCATCCAGACTGAACACATTATTGATCATCTGGAACTCATCTTCTTCGATCGCATCCTCTTCCTTTGCAACGTCAACTAACGTCTTCAGTTCTTCTTCTGTCATGGTATTGACCTTGGCATTCGGATCTATCCCGAACAGCCTGAGTATGCCTTTTCTAATACCGTCGATGATGAAGACTAACGGGGTAAATAGGATCATCAGCGTTTTGACAAGCCATGAATATGCAAGCGAGAATCTGAGCGAATATGTGGCTGCCAGCGACTTGGGTGTCACTTCCCCGAACACAAGTACGAGGAATGTCAGTATGCCTGTCGCTATGCCTATGTACGCGCTTCCAAACAGATCGGCCGTCATTGCCGCCGCAAGAGCTGATGCAGAGAGGTTTACGATATTATTGCCGATGAGTATTGCTGACAGCATCTTCGGTGAGCGATCCAGTATCCACAGAACACGTTCAGCCCTTTTATTGCCTTCTTCGGCAAGAAGCTGGACCTGAATGCGGTTAACAGAGACAAGTGCTGTCTCTGCGGATGAAAAAAAGCCTGAAAGTATCAGCAGGATAAGCAGAATGGCGCCCTGTATGAAAGGCTGTGTGTCCAATATAAAAACTCCTTTAAACATATTCGGAAAGATATCTTTCCATACATAGTTTATTGTACTTCATTACATAAGTTTTTTCTATGGTTATTTACTAAAAAGAACTGCCGCGTCAGACGCGGCAGCCTTTTCATTTCATTTTCAGGCTTGTACTATTTTGCTTTCTTTTCTTTTGCGGCAGCCTTTGCATCAGTCTTTGCCATGTGGATCAGCATGTCGAGTGTCTTGTTTGAATAACCCCACTCGTTGTCGTACCATGCAATGAGCTTTACGAAATGATCATTAAGCATTATGCCGGCTTTTTCATCGAACACGCATGTATGGGCGTTGCCCCTGATGTCACCGGATACGATCTCGTCATCCAGGTATTCGATGATCCCCTTCATGGATCCTTCTGAAGCTTCTTTTATGGCTGCGCAGATGCTCTTATAATCTGTCGGAGTTGAAAGCTTTGCAGTCAGGTCTACCACCGACACATCATTTGTCGGAACACGGAAGCTCAGGCCTGTCAGTTTGCCCTGCATCTCCGGCATGACCTTACCGACAGCTTTGGCAGCTCCGGTTGTTGACGGGATGATATTGTTGAAAACGCTTCGGCCGGTCCTCCAGTCACGTCCTCCGTTTGAGTCGACCGGTTTCTGCTTTGATGTGGACGCATGTATCGTTGACATGAGGCCTTCCTCTATGCCAAACTTTTCGTGAACAACTTTTACAAGCGGTGCGAGGCAGTTTGTCGTGCAGGAAGCATTTGATACAACAGTGTATTCAGGTTTGTAATCCATGTGGTTAACACCGTAAACAAAGGTTGGCATGTCATCCTTTTTGCTCGGTGCAGTCAGGATGATCTTTTTAGCTCCGCCTATGATATGCTTGCGGCAGTCCTTGAAATTTGTGAATGCGCCGGTAGATTCGACAATGTATTCAGCACCGGCACTGTCCCATTCGATATTTGCAGGATCCGACTCGGAGAAAACGATTATCTTGCGTCCATCGATGACGATACCGTCATCGCAAGCCTCGACCTTGCCGTTGAACCTTCCAAATACGGAATCGTATTCAAAAAGATAAGCCATCCTTTTGAAGTCAGCATTTCTAACATTGATCGCGCAGACTTTAACATCGTCATTGCGGAATACCAGGCTTCTCAGCATCACCCTGGCGATACGGCCAAACCCATTGATACCTATGTTGATACTCATAAACTTGCTCCTTCCTGATACATATCATTCCGACTTTGTTTGCATTATTTGCAACACATTATGCAACAATTATATATTATCAGATGTTCAGGAAGAAATGTTTGTGCGTTTTGCACAATAATTCTGCCGGTTACTTTGTATCTTAATTATTTGATCCCGATGTTGCAGACCACAGTCTCACTGCAGTAGTACAGAGTCTCCTCCATCACATGTGCCGGTTTCATGCTGTGAAATGCTATGGTCAGGTCTGCCTGAACGCACCCGGAAGCTGCCTCTCCCGTGTCACAGTTAAGTCCGCTGGGGAGATCCAGTGAGACGACAGGACATGCCACTTCATTGATGATGCCGCATATCTGCCTTATGTCATCATTCCTGAACTCTCCATGCATGCCGGTCCCGTAGATTGCATCAACTACAACTGTCTTCGGTGAAAATATCTCGGAATGGGCTCCGTTATAAGAGAGCAGATTTCGTTCGAGCATTCCGAATGTCATTATCTCGACACCTTCCATTTTCTCGATCAGATCATAGTTGGCTCCGGCATCTTCAGTTGCGGGGCGCCCCTCACAAAGAACCACGTTTGTCTTGATCCCGTCTGCCGCTGCCAGCCGTGCTATGACACATCCGTCGCCGCCGTTATTGCCTTTTCCTGCAAATATCATCAGCTGCTCAGTCTCCGGGAATCTTTCCCTGATGATCCTGTATGCGCCTGTTCCGGCATTTTCCATCATCTGCCGGTATGACAGACCGTTCTCATCAGCCTCTTTTTCAATTATCTTCATTTCAGCTGCAGTAACAGTCCTGAAACCTCTACCTGTAAGATTGTCCATTATCAGAATCCCAATTCCTCCCCGACAAGAATTACTTTGATCCTCCAAGGCACCATTGACCTTCTGGTGATGACTGTGTAACTGCACATGCAGTCAGGGCTCAGACAGTCGCTGCACCTTCCGTTCACCGCACATGGGGTGTTTCTGTTCAGCCTAAGGGCGTTAGGCGGCGAGGCCGTGTTCTTGACCCTCTTATAAGCAGCATCAACGTCCGTGCATACTTTGTTCATGCCTGCGACCACTACCACTGTTTTCGGTCCGTAGATAAGACAACCGGTCCTTCCTCCAAGCCCGTCAATGTTTACCAGGATGCCGTCAAGGGTAATGGCATTGCTGCTCATGAAATATACATCGCTCATAAAAGCTTTGTGCAGGATCTCGCTGTATTCATCAGGGTCCTTCGCTTTTCTTCTGTCAAGAAACGTTATGTCGCTCCTTTTGGAGAGGGCGTCCAGCACTCCGCACTCTTCGATCGTCACGCTTCCGCCGTTGGAAACTGTCATTCCCGGTTCCACAAACTTAAGCGCCAGTTCGCCTGCCTCCTTCGCGTTTGTGCAGTAGTAAGCGTCGATCTGTCTTTTCTTAAAGTTCTCGATAAGTTTACCGGCAGTTATTTCGTAATACTGCTCTTTAACTCCCATCATTTTCTCCTTTCAGGATCTTACCACTTGTCGTAATGGACTCTCTCCTCTTCGTAAAGATCTCTTTCTTCAAATGTTTCGCCTTCAGCAGGATACCCCATGGCGATTATCGCAAACGGGACTATATTGTCCGGAACTCCAAACAGTTTTGCCTGGCCGAGGACTCTCTCCTCCTGCGGATAAGTTCCGAGCATTACGCTTCCTATGCCAAGATCGCGGGCAGCCAGCATCATGTTCTGGCATGCAATGGATGAATCAACGACCCAGTATCCCGGTGCGGGTTTAAATGTGCAGTCCAGATCTCCGCATACCATTATGCCCAGATCTGCACCCCAGAGAGGACCTGCGGCACGTCCGTTAACCTGGACCATCTTGTTTATGAGCTCTTCGTCCCTTACCACAACGAAATGCCAGGGTCTTGTGTTGACAGCAGAAGGTCCGCTCATCCCGGCCCTGAGAATGATCCTCAGGTCTTCATCTGATATCTTTTTGTCTGAAAAATCCCTTACGCTCTTTCTCGTGAAGATAGCATCCAATGTGTTCATACTTTTTCCTCCGCTTTGCAACTCATGTTATTTATGCTCATTATACAGTTTTTTTGCCATTTTAACAAATGGTATGCTATCATCGCCTTGTCATGAAGAGATCATACATTTCACTTGATGAATATCTGAAAAACAGATTTGGAGAAAAAGTCTATAAGATCGCCCTGGACGGCGGCATGACATGTCCTAACCGCGACGGTACAAAGGGCTTTGGAGGCTGTATCTTCTGCAGCAGCGGCGGCAGCGGCGAATTTGCCGTGAAAGCTGTCTGTGATGGAAAAGCAAGGCCTGAAGCCATTGACGAAGCTATCGCAAAGCTGACCGCCCACGGGAAAAAGACCGGCTCCAGATTTATTGCTTATTTCCAAAGCTACACCAATACCTATGCGCCGGCCGGCTATCTGAGAGAGCTGTTCTCTTCAGCCATTTCTGACGAGCGTATCGTTGCGCTGTCGGTCGGAACCAGACCTGACTGCCTCCCCGGAGACGTGCTTGACCTGCTCGGTGAGCTGAACAGGCAGAAGCCTGTCTGGGTCGAGCTCGGGCTCCAGACGATCCATGAACATACAGCCAAGATCATCAGACGGAGCTATCCGCTCTCTGATTTTGACCGGGCTGTTCATGAACTGCGTTCACGCGGCATTGAGGTGATCGTACATGTCATCTTAGGGCTCCCCGGAGAGAGCACCGGCGACATGCTTGAAACTGTCAGATACCTGAACCAAATGGATATTCAGGGAGTCAAGTTCCAGCAGCTGTATGTGCTTGAAGGAACAGATCTGGCTGACATGTACAGAAATGACCCGGGCAGACTTCATATACTGACCCTTGAGGAATACATGGAGATCCTTGAGCAGGTTATCGGAGAACTCCGGAAAGACATAGTAGTGCACCGCCTCACAGGAGACGGCCCCAAGAAGATCCTTCTAGCTCCTGACTGGAGCAAAAATAAGAAGAATGTCTTAAACACTTTAAGGAGGCTGCAATGATAAGGCTGAACAACGACTGGAAATATATTTTTGAGTGGAATGACGCTTTTCTCACTGACATTTCCGAAGGCGAAGACATACGCCTTCCGCATAATGTCGGTGACCTGCCTCTTCATTATGCTTCACCGGAAGCATATTCCACGGTCTGCGGCTACGGCAGGGAGATAAATATCACTGAAGAAATGTCAGGAAAGCGCCTGTTCCTCCAGTTTGACGGTGCGGCACACATCGCTTCTGTTTATGTTAATTCCAGACCCGCAGGGATCCATTATGGCGGATATACAGCTTTCAGGGTCGAGATAACCGGACTTGTCCATACCGGTTTAAACCTGATAACAGTTAAACTTGACTGCACCGAAAACCCGGAGATCCCCCCGTTTGGCCATGTCATAGATTATCTGACATACGGCGGCCTGTACCGCGATGCATGGCTGGATGTACGCAGCCGGGTGTATATTGAAGACCTTTTTGTATATTCAGTTTCCCCTGAGACTGTCCATGTACGGGCTGCCTTTTCGGATGTCCCGGATACTTTCTCCGTCACTCTGTCCGGACCGGACGGGAACCCATGCGCAAACGCCGATGTGATCCCGTCTTCCGTAACTGCTGATGTGGACCTGCACGTTCCGGACGCAAAGCTATGGTCACCCGACTCGCCCTTCCTGTACAAATGTGCCGCATCCATCACATGCGGTGAAGACAGAGACATTCTTGAAGCCTCATTTGGTATCAGATCTGCCGTATTCAGGAACGACGGTTTCTATCTGAACGGAGAAAGAACATTTTTAAGAGGGCTTAACAGGCATCAGAGCTTCCCGTATATCGGATATGCCGCAACTGAAAGGCTGCAGCGGGAAGATGCCCGGATCCTTAAAGAAGAACTCGGATGCAATGCCGTAAGGACATCACATTATCCCCAGAGCAGATATTTCATTGAAGAATGTGACAGGCTCGGGATCCTTGTGTTTACAGAGATACCCGGCTGGCAGCATATCGGAGATGGATCCTGGAAGGAACATGAACTGGATACACTCCGGGAAATGATCATCCAGTACAGAAACCATCCCTCCATCATACTGTGGGGAGTACGTGTTAATGAGAGCGTGGACGATGACGCTTTCTACATAAAGACTAATGCCCTGGCCCATGAACTTGATCCCTCAAGGCAGACCTCAGGCGTGCGCTATCTTGAAAAAAGCAGCCTTCTGGAAGATGTATATGCCTTCAATGACTTTTCCCATGACGGAAAAAGTCCCGGCTGCAGAAAAAAGAAAGACATCACACCGGATGCCGGCAAGGGCTATCTGATCAGTGAATGCAACGGCCACATGTTCCCCACAAAGCCATTTGACAGCTGGAGTAAAAGGCAGGAGCAGGCGCTCAGGCACGCCCGCGTCATGAACAGCGCGGCTGCCGAAGGTGATATTGCCGGAATGTTCGGATGGTGCATGTTTGACTACGCCACCCACAAGGATTTCGGGTCAGGAGACCGCATCTGCTATCACGGGGTTACAGACTCATTCCGCAACCCTAAACTCGCTGCTTACCTGTATGCCAGCCAGTCAGATGACCATCCCGTGCTTGAGATAGGCTCTTCTTTTGACATAGGGGACTATCCCGCCGGATCAAAAGGAGAGATATACGCATTTACAAATGCTGATGAAGTAAAGCTGTACAAGAACGACCGGTTTGTATGCTCTTTTTCCGGGAGCACATTCTCTTCTCTGCCTCACGGTCCCATACTTATAGATGACACTATCGGAGAACTCATCAATGATGAAGAAGGGTTCAGCAAAAAAGAAGCCGATCTTGTAAGGCGCCTGCTCCTATCAGCTGAAAAACACGGATTTGAGCACATGCCTCTTTCTGATAAGATAAGGCTTCTCCATGCACACTTCAGATACGGTCTGTCCTTTGAGCAGGGATACGCCCTATACGGAAAATACATGGGCGGCTGGGGAGATGTTTCAGTTGTCTGGAGATTTGATGCCATAAAGGATGGAAATGTCATCAGTTCTGTTGTCAGAGCCCCGGGAAACAGGCTTCACATAGAAGCAGCAGCCACCTCCGGTTCTCTGACCGAAGGCAGCTGCTTTGACATGTCACTTATAAGAATATCCATAAAAGACGAGAACGGCAATTCCGTTCCATATGCCCAGATCCCTCTGAAGCTGGAGATCTCCGGTGCTATCAGACTGGTTGGCCCGAAAACCGTAACAGCTGAAGGCGGCATGAGCGGTGCCATTATCCGGACCTGCGGCAGTGCAGGGACCGGTGTCCTTACCATATCATCAGACATGACTGATCCGGTCACACTGACATTCGAAGTGCATTCAGATCAGATATCCTGAACAAGATTTACTACCCATATCTTCGATCTGACCATGAAGAAACCGGCAACCGATTTCAGTATCTCCACGCTGTTGACTATCATGTATATTGTAATTATGGGCAGGTCTGTGAACCTTGTAAGACAAAATGCAATAACAACATAGCCTCCCCATGTTGCAACGAAATCAAACAGGAAAGTAAGCAGCACTTTTCCTCCGGACCGCAGCGTAAAATAGCATGAATTCGAGAATGCGCTGAACGGCAGCTGGCATGAAAGGATTATCATCATGCTGACAGCCAGGCTCTTTACAGTGTCAGTAGTGTTATAAAACCCGGTCAGTGACCTTGCGCATAAGACCAGCAGGGCTCCGACGATCAGACTAAGGCCCACTGAAAGCCTCGTGAGCTTTTTGGCCGTTACCACTGCCTCATCCGTCCTGCCCGCACCAAGATGCTGTCCCACGATTATGTTTATTACAGATCCGCAGGAGAACACTCCGCACATGAACAGCTGGTTTATGGTGCTCGCTATGTTCACAGCTGAGACCACTTCAAGTCCTCTCAAGGAATAACTCTGGTTGAGCATTGCCATGCCGCCGGACCACAAGACCTCATTTACGAGCAATAAGGCCGCTTTCCGCAGAACTCCGCTTACAACTGCCTTTGATACTTTGAAAGACCTGTACAGTTCCTTAAAGAACGGGAACCTGTCAGTCTTTACATGCGAGTAGATCACTAATATGGCACATTCCGCGAATCTTGCAGTCACTGTCGCGATGGCGGCTCCCTCCACACCAAGGGCCGGTGCGCCGAGTTTTCCGAAAATGAGTATATAGTTGCCGACAAGGTTTATCAGTACAGATACAATGCTCGAGATCATGGGCACTACTGTTTCATTTACCTCTCTGAGCGTTGAAGCATATATCTGGACAAATGCGAACGGGATCAGCTGGATCATCATTATGTGCATGTAATCCATCGCATGTCCGTATGCAAGCGCAAGATCCAGTCCTTCATTTCCTTCATGAAGGAACGAGTTCACCAGATCGCTGCCTCCCAGGAAGAGAACAGCTGCAAATACTGCAGATACTATAAGCCCTATATATATTTTCATCCTGACAGTATGGCATATGCCTCTGTCATCACCTTTTCCGCGGAACTGTGCTGTATATATTCCTGCTCCGGCCAGTCCGCCGAAAATTCCAAGATTAAATACAAAGAAGAGCTGATTGGCTATGGCCACTCCGCTCATCGGTTCTGTTCCCACCTGGCCTATCATGATGTTATCAAGCAGATTGACCAGATTAGTTACCACGTTCTGGAGAACGATAGGGATCAGTATCTTAAATACGTTTTTATAAAAGCCTGTTTGTTTCATTTTCTCAAGCGGAAAGAACTGCCGCGCCAATGATCATTTGCGCGGCAGTCATTTCCTCTATTCTTTTACAGATGCGGCAAAAGAACTC
>JAZOAJ010000331.1:0-6795 GCA_045595385.1 Lachnospiraceae bacterium
TGTCGCCCCGGGTCTGTCCTGTGCGGCCGGGATATGGCACCAGAGCAGTGTGTAGACTCTGCACTCCGGATGGTGCTTTTTCATGTACGCTCCGAAAAGCCTGTTTACCATTATGTTGCGGCTATGGTTGTTGCTCGCGAGCTCGGAGATTCCGATCGATCCGAGTTTTTTTGCCGTATAAAGTGCGTCTTCGTCTGCACAGTTTACCAGTTTTTCAAATTCATATTTTTCATACAGATTCCCGAGGCGTTCTTTGAAGAATGCGTACAGGGATTCTCTGTCGGTCACCGGTACTTCACCTGAGAAATATCCTCTTACGCCGCTTGTTCCGCGATGGGCAAACACATTTGACTCACCTTCAGCTGTAACGTTTATGAAGTCTACATTTTCAAGATACTTATCAAAAAGGTTCTTAAAGCTTTTTTCTGTTATGAATGATCCGTCATAGATGATGTCGCCCGGATAATACTCGCGCGGCACATTGTGATGGATCTCATATGTATCCATCTCACGCAGCTGTTCAAGAGGTGTGTCCGGATCGACTCCGATATATTTCAGGTATTCCTGTCCTGCCTTCTCTCCTTCTTCCAGAGTTTTGAACGGAAGCTGTTTCCACTTAAGGCCTGACGAGTTGTAAATGCGCCTGATCCTGTGCCCGCCTGCGGGTATGGTTGCCATGATGCATGTCTTCTGGGTGCCTCCCGACTCTCCGCCTGCGGTAATGTTGTTCCTGTCACCGCCAAACGCTTCAATATTCTCCCAGACCCAGTCAAGCGCTGCTGCCAGATCCATCAGGCCGTAGTTGCCGCTTGTCCCCTGCTCTTTTGTCAGCTGGGGTAGTGCCATGAATCCCCAGATGTTGATCCTGTGTCCGACTGTAATTACAACATTCCCGCGTTTTGCAAAGCTGTACGGTTCAACTTCATCTCCGTACGGGGTACCGTTTGTGAGACCGCCGCCGTGAAACCAGATGAACACAGGCAGTTTTTCTCCTGCTGCCTTTGCAGGTGTGGTAACGTTCAGGTACAGGCAGTCCTCGCTCATTGGCAGATGATTGACTGCATCATCACCCTGGCGGTCCTGATACTGCACCTCGATCGGCGCGTATGTATCAAACGTCCTTACGCCCTCCCAGGCTTCGGGCTTTACCGGCGGCTTCCACCTGAGGTTTCCTACGGGCGGTGCCGCGTACGGGATGCCGCGGAACTCTGTCAGTCCGTCATTATATCTTATGCCTTCTGCCAGGCCGTAGGTTGTCTTAACGATGCCGATGCTCATTGTCGTTATCTGCCTTTCATTTTTTTAATGATTATAACATAATTCTCCAGGCGATAATCATCCTGGTTCCCGAATTATTGATAAGAATGGGAATCGGGACACGGTAAGCTGTTTATGCTTATAAATAGTTCCCGAATTAAGAAGCAAAATAAGAATCGGGATACGGCGAGCCTTAAATCGCTGAAATATTATCCCAATCTGAGATTTGAATGTGAAATCGGGAAACAAAAAGCTAATAATTTACATCATCATATCCCGATTTAGAAAAACGAATCCGGATCGGGAACTATCCAGCCTTAAGCTCTATCGATATTTCACGATTTAAAAAGATAACAAGAAATCGGGATTCCCGCCAGCATATGAAATAAAAAGACACCGCCGGGCCTTTTGACCCGGCGGTGTCTTTTATGGAGCTGGCGGGAATCGAACCCGCGTCCGAAGCTTCTTTCACACTGCTTTCTCCCACTGCAGTCCCTGAAATTTTTATTCCCCTGCCGCGATCCCCAGGGACAGACTTCCCGGCAAGGTAGCTTCATGGATTTTCTGTACCGGCAAAGCTTACGGCACAGAGTTTTCCGCCTGGATGACACAGGTTGACCGGTCGGCGGAACTCCGGGCCTGCGTAGCCGCGATTAAGCAGCTAAAGCTAATCTATTATTCTTAGCGTTTATTTTTAATTGGTCATTTTTAGGTGGTTGGCCGCCACCAGTGGCTTACATTGCTTCTAAAACCCCGTCGAAACCTTTACAACCCCGAATCCCTCGGGCAGCTTCCAAGGTTTTTATATATTATCACATTATCATAAAACTGTGAATATATCGTGTTTTATACTTTATCTGCCAGACGTTTTGTCTTCCAGATGCCGGTCCTGAAGCGCAATGCACATATGACAAATGCCACGAACCATCCGATGGGATTTGACCACCAGATCCAGATCTCGGACCCCGGCGCAAGATGGAAGACTCCCTGAGCCATTATGAACGCAAAAGCGCACCTGGTCGTAAAATTCAGTAATACGGAAACCAGCGACATCGTTATGTCTCCCGCTCCGCGCAGCGTAGCTGCAAAGATGTACATCAGGCCAAGGATGATATAAAGGGAACTCATGACTCTCATGTATGTCACACCGGTCGTATATGCCAGTTCACTGGCTCCCGCATCCATGAACAGCCCTATCATTCCGTGTCCGAACAGATTTACGACCGCCACGAAGACGATCCAGACGATGACACACATCACCACACCCGCCTTAATACCTTTAGGGACACGGTCATACTGTTTCGCTCCGACATTCTGCCCCGTGAACGTGGCCATGGCATTTCCTATCTGGATCATCGGGATTCCGCAGAGGGAATCGATCTTGTAAGCGGCAACATATCCGGAGATGATGTCAACCGAGTACTTGTTAACAAGAGCCATGAGGACAGCGTATCCGACAGATACCACTACCTGCGCGAGCATTGTCGGGATGGCCACTTTCAGCATGTTTCCAAGGAGCTTTATGTCAAATACTCTTGCCTTCTCTTCAGTTTTGAAGTTCTTCCTGAGATAAATGATCGCCCATATGAGTCCGGCTATGGCGATGACATACTGCGAAATGTCAGTTGCGATTGCAGCGCCTGCCACGCCCATGTTTAGTCCGGATGGCATTACAAACCAGAGGTCAAGGGCTACATTGAGCAGCGAAGAACCCGCAAGCATGAACAGGGAGTACTTGCTCTTGCCAAGCGAATTGAAGATCTGGCTTGCCGCGTTGTATATGAACATCGCCGGGAAGCCCAGTACATATATGGTGAAATACGTCCGTGCATCTTCGAAGAGGATATCCTGTACATTCGTAAGATGAAGCACCCCATCGGCCGAGATAAGCCCGACAGCCACTGCCACAAGGCTCAAAGCTCCGAGGAAGACGATGCAGGTATACATTGCAGTTTTCATCCTGACGTAGTTCCTGGCACCGAACAGCTGCGAGAATATGACCATGCAGCCCATCGCAAGCCCCAGTGAAATGCCGAGATATATGAAAATGATCGTGGATGTCGCCCCGGCAGCCGCAAGAGCATTCTGTCCTACAAACTTGCCGACTATTATCGCGTCAACTATGTTGTAAAGCTGCTGGAAGACGTTCCCCAGGACCATGGGAAGCGAAAAAAGAAGCAGGGACTTGAACGGGCTTCCTGTCAGCATGTTTGTTTTACCTTTCATGATCTACCTCCGTATTGGATCCAGACCCGGCTATTTACCCGGACTTTTCTGATACGGTTAATCATTTACACGGCTGACTTGGCATGGCTCGTCACTCACCTGATATTAACACGTACATTAGTTATTCTTATGATAATAAAGCATTTCCTTAAAGTCAATGTGCCGAAGAAAATTTCTTCGGCACCGAAACAACCAACTCATACCTGCAGATTGCTTATCTTGAAGTCTCTTGCAGCTTCCCTCTTCTGGTCTTTCTTGGCTATGTCCTCTCTCTTGTCGTAGAGCTTCTTGCCTCTGCACAGGCCGATCTCAACCTTTACGAGGCTGCCCTTAAAATACACCTGGAGGGGAACCAGCGTGTAGCCCTGCTGCGCTATCTTCCCCTCGAGCTTGCGGATCTCGCTCCTGTGCATCAGGAGCCTGCGCTCACGAAGGGGATCCTTGTTGAAGATATTTCCCTTCTCATACGGGGAAATGTTCATGCCGAGGATATATATCTGGCCGTTCCTTATGCGGACGTAACTCTCTTTAACAGAGCATTTGCCAAGCCTCAGGGACTTAACTTCAGTTCCGACAAGCTCTATGCCTGCCTCGAACTTATCCTCGACGAAATAGTCGTGATAGGCTTTTTTATTATTTGATATTAATTTGATCGCTTCTTTTTCCATATCAGTTTAAAAAAGCACTCCGGTTAAGGAGTGCTTTTCATCAGAACTTTGTGAACAATCCGACATTCAGCAGTATCGCCGCAATGAAGAATATGATCGCGGCAATGGTTGTGATCCTTACAAGCTTGCCCTGTTTTGACTTGCTCTTGGATCCGCTCCAGTAGCTGTTTGCTGAGCCTCCGCTTATTGATGCGGAAAGTCCGTATGACTTACTCTCCTGAAATATGATGGCCAGGATCAGCGCGATGCTGATGATGGTGATTATTATTGTAAGTATAAGATAGAATACCAAGGCCTTAACCTCCTAAAAAACTAATCAAGCCTTAACATATTATCACGGTGCGTTTGTATTTGCAAGAAAAACATTTTTTATCTTTCAAGAAGGCTCATGCCGGTCATCAGACGCGGCTTTTCAAGTCCCATTACATCGATCAGTGTGGGCACTATGTCGCACAGTCTTCCGCCCTCTTTAAGTGTCCAGCCGGGTTCTCCGTTTATGAGGATGAACGGGACCGGATTTGTGGTGTGGGCTGTCCACGGCTCATCAGTTCCGGGAACCAGGAGCTCTTCCGCATTTCCATGGTCTGCGCACAGGAACATGACACGGCCGTTATCACGGACCGCTTGAACCACGCGGCCGACACATTCGTCAACTGCCTCAAGCGCTTTGACAACAGCGTCGAATACGCCGGTATGGCCGACCATGTCAGGATTGGCGAAATTGCAGATGATGACGTCATGCTCACCTGCATTGATCGTCTCAACCAGTTTGTCGCAAACCTCATATACGCTCATCTCGGGCTTCAGGTCATATGTCGCTACCTTGGGCGAAGGGATGAGGAATCTGTCCTCGCCCGGGTTCGGAGCTTCAACTCCGCCGTTGAAGAAGAATGTTACATGCGCGTACTTTTCAGTCTCGGCTATACGAGCCTGTTTAAGACCCTGCGCAGCTATGAACTGACCAAATGTATCCTTTATCTCCTCTTCCTTGAAGACAACGCTCTTGTTGGGGATGGTCGGATCATACTCCGTGAAGCAGACATAGTCTGTCTTTATGCGCTCTCCGCGCTCAAATCCCGTAAAGTCATCGCAGCAGAATGTTCTTGAGATCTCCCTTGCCCTGTCGGGGCGGAAATTGAAGAAGATGACCGAGTCACCGTTTTTGATCACTGTAAGTGGATGGCCGTCTTCAGTTATAACAGTCGGCTCGATGAACTCGTCCGTTATGTCCTTTGCGTAGCTGTTCTCCATTGCCTGTACGGGATCGGTTTCCTGAACGCCTTCGCCTTTGGTAAGGGCTCTGTATGCCCTCTCGATGCGCTCCCATCTGTTGTCGCGGTCCATCGCCCAGTATCTGCCGGTGATGGTAGCTATCCTGCCTGTATGCTTTTCACATTCGCCCACGAGTTCCCTGACATACTCGATGCCGGATGTCGGGGATGTATCCCTGCCGTCCATGAAGCAGTGGATGTAGACACGATCAAGGCCCTGCCTTTTTGCGAGCTGAAGGATCGCGTAAAGATGTGAGTTCAGGCTGTGGACTCCGCCGTCTGAAAGGAGACCGTAAATGTGAAGGTCAGAGCCGTTCTTTATGCAGTTATCAATGGCTCCGAGGAGTTCGGGCTTCTCAAAGAAATCTCCGTCCTCTATTGATTTGGTTATCCTTGTAAGATCCTGGTATACGACCCTGCCGGCTCCCATGTTAAGATGGCCGACTTCGGAATTTCCCATCTGTCCTTCGGGCAGTCCGACTGCAAGTCCCGAAGCAGCGCCCTTAACAAACGGGCACTCCGCCATGAGTTTTCTTATGTTGGGGGTATTTGCGGCAAGCACCGCGTTTCCTTTGACATTATCTGAAAGGCCGTAGCCGTCAAGTATCAGTAAAAGTACAGGTTTCATGTTTTATCTCATCTTCTTTCCGAGCTGCTCGATGAAGCTCATCTTATTTATCTTTAGGATTTTGGCTGTCTCTGACGCGCCTGTTGCATGTATGGCTGTGCCTTCTTCGAGCCTGATCCCTTTTTCTCCGTCTATTGTCACATATATTTCAGGATATTTGCCCCTGCTGTTCGGCTGTCCTTTTATCTCGATCGAAACATCGGACGGAAGCACGATCGTTCTTGAATTCAGCGTATGGGCGCAGATCGGTGTGACAAGCATGATCTTGGAAATGGGAAGAACCACAGGGCCTCCGGCTGACAGATTGTACCCTGTCGATCCGGTAGGTGTTGACAGTATCATTCCGTCAGCTGAATAGGTATTCAGATAGTGTCCGTCAACTGAAACGTCATACTGGGCAATGCCGCTGTCTAAGGCGCGCTGCAGGACTATGTCGTTAAATGCAAGGCTCTTTTTTATGACTTTTCCATCCGAGACAACGTCGCAGTTTAAGAGTATGCGCTCCTCTATCTCGTAATTGCCGCTTATCATGGACTTGAGCGCATCCTCAAATCCGTCCATTCCGACCTCGGTCATGTATCCGAGCGTGCCGTAGTTAATTCCGAATACAGGGAGCTGGAGACTGATCAGGTCTTTGCATGAATGGATAAATGTACCGTCGCCGCCCAACGAAAGACCCGCCTCGGTCTCTTTGGGGACAAGAGCGGGATCCGTAAAGCGGTAATGGTATCTGGCATCCTCTTCC
>JAZOAJ010000332.1:0-5559 GCA_045595385.1 Lachnospiraceae bacterium
ATTCCACAAAAGCCACCCTGCTGTGCTCATGGACATTTGAAGATTCCATCTTCAGCGGAAATGTCGACAAAACATACATAAGGCGTATCAGAGGATATGACAACGGCGGAGAGGACTGGGACATTGAATATAACTTTGGTATCCTGAACAACGGATACAGGTACATATCAGACGGAAACCCCGACACGGTGGTTGTCCCTGACACTGAGATCGAACCCGGTGCACCGGACGGCCGAGAAGTGATAATCTATAAAACAGAGTGAAACAAAATTAAGGCCGGCGCCTCTGCGCCGGCTCTTTTCAGCTATTCCAGAACTTTAAGTTCAACATTGTCTGCCCGTATCCCGAGCACCTCTTCTGCGAACCGCCTGAACGTCGCGGCATCGTCGCTCACATAGTAGCTGTGCTCCCCCGGAGCAACAGGCTCTGTCCTGTCTGACAGCAGATCATTTGCCTTCAGCATGTCCTTGAGGGCGATCGCTGTCTCATAAGCCGGATTTACAAGGGAGATGCCCGATGTGGTGCCGTCTCCCGCGCGGTGCGCTCCAAGTTCTCTTGCAAGGACCGAAAGCAGGAGGGGATAGTGGGTGCAGCCGAGTATCAGAGTGTCTATGTCGTTCTTTTCGATCATCTCATCCAGGTATCTGTGGATCATCTGGACGGTGATGGGATCATCTATCATGCCTTCCTCAACAAGGTTTACAAACAGCGGGCAGGCGGTGGAAAATACTTCCGCCCCGGGATTCAGATCGCATATCAGCTTCTCATACAGTCCGCTGTTGACAGTTCCCTTGGTGCCTATGACGCCTATGTGATTGTTCCTTGTTTCGCGTGTGGCAGCCGTTGCTCCCGGTTTTACAACTCCTATGACAGGGATGTCTAGTTCTTCGCGGACAGCACTGAGGGCAAGGGCGCTTGCTGTGTTGCATGCTATGGTGATTGCTTTGACTTCCTTTGAGAGCAGGAATCTTGCTATCTGCTTGGAATAGCGGATGATCGTATCCGCTGATTTGTTGCCGTATGGAACCCTGGCTGTATCGCCAAAGTATATTATCTTTTCATTCGGGAGATTCCTAAGGATCTCCCTGGCGACGGTCAGGCCGCCGACGCCCGAATCGAATACTCCGATCGGGAGTGAATTGTCAGTCATTCGTTAAAATCCTCCGGCAGGCTGCCGATAGCCTTGCCATTAATTATGTGCCTCTCTAAAACTATGTCATGGACCCGGTTGGCCAGGTCATTTATCTCGGTTATGTGCATGCTTTCCGTCTCGATGGGCTTGCAGAACTCAACCGTCATGAGCGCGGGCTTTACCCACGGGAGATGGTCATCCCAGATCGCGCCCGAGTTATTATATACTACCGGAATGATCTTCGCACCTGATTTAGTGGCGAGTTTAAAAGATCCGCCGTGGAACATGGCTACATGACCTTCATGTCTCGAACGGGTTCCCTCGGGGAAGATGACCATGGACACGCCGTTCTTAACATTTTCCACGCCTTCCAGTATGGTCTTGACGCCCTCGCGCCTGTTCTTCCTGTCAAGGAACAGGCAGTAAAGGTTCTTCATCCACCAGCTGATGAGCGGCCATGTGCGCATCTCCTTCTTGGCGATGAAACCTGTAAGTGTGGGCATGACAGGGTAGGTCGCTATGACATCGAAAAAGCTGCGGTGGTTTCCTGTATATACCACAGCCTCGCCCTCCTTGGGGAGATTCTCCAGGCCGATGTATTTCACCTTCGCGCCGGTGACAAACAGAAAACACCTCATGCACACCTGGATGAACCTGAGGGAGAAAAAGTCTTTTGATCTCTTGTTGAAAAGGCCGATCAGCAGTGACAGCGGATAGGTGATGAGGGAAGCAACACCTATGAGCAGCAGCACGATGACCATTAAAATCAGTCCTAGCATGTTAATAAGTTTAGCATTTTAAGGCGCGGTGGTCAAATCGGTATTCGTTTCTATACATATTGTTGAATTTTCAGCGGATAATGGCTATAATAACTTACTTGACAACAGTTCTTTAAACTTTATTTATGATTTAGAAAAAAGGCGGTGTCTGAATGGATAACAGAAATTTTACTTTGCTTACTGACCTGTACGAGCTGACGATGATGCAGGGCTATCATAAGTCGGGAAATGACAAGGTAGTCGTCTTCGACGCTTTCTACAGGAGCAACCCGGGCGGAGGCGGATATGCCATAGCCTGCGGACTTGACCAGATAATAGATTACATCAAGAATCTTCAGTTTACCTACAGCGATCTGGAGTATCTGAGAGGCCTCGGCATTTTTGACGAGGAGTTCATCAGCTTCCTCGGATCATACCACTTCAGCGGAGACATTTACGCGATCCCTGAAGGAACAGTCGTATTCCCGAAGGAGCCCCTGATCAAGGTAGTAGCTCCGATCAGTGAGGCTCAGCTCCTCGAGGCAGCCCTCCTCAACATCATGAACCATCAGAGCCTTATCGCCACAAAGGCATCAAGGATCGTATGGGCAGCCCAGGGAGACGGCATCATGGAGTTCGGACTCAGGAGAGCCCAGGGACCTGACGCCGGAACATTCGGCGCAAGGGCAGCGGTCATCGCGGGATGCGTCGGCACATCGAATGTTGTGGCCGGCAAGATCTTCGACGTGCCTGTCAAGGGAACACACGCCCACAGCTGGGTAATGAGCTTCCCGGATGAGTACACTGCGTTCAAGACATATGCTGACATGTACCCCAATGCCTGCATACTCCTTGTTGACACATACAACACTCTCACAAGCGGTATCCCGAATGCCATCAGGGTATTCAAGGAAATGAGGGAAGCCGGCATTGAGCTCAAGAATTACGGCATCAGGCTTGACTCGGGCGACCTTGCATATCTGTCAAAGAAGGCAAGGGTAATGCTTGACGAAGCCGGATTCCCGGATGCGATCATATCAGCATCGAGCGACCTTGATGAGCACCTCATAACATCCCTTAAGCTCGAGGGTGCCAAGATCACATCATGGGGCGTAGGCACGAACCTGATCACTTCCAAGGACTGCCCTTCATTCGGCGGAGTCTACAAGCTCGTCGCAATGCAGGATGAGACTACAGGTGAGTTCGAGCCGAAGATCAAGATCTCCGAGAATGTTGAGAAGATCACCAACCCCGGAAACAAGAAGATCTACAGGATCTACAGCAAGGAGACCGGCAAGATCATAGGCGATCTCATCTGCATGGATGATGAGACATTTACAGAGGATGAGGACATCCTTCTGTTCGATCCGAACGCTACATGGAAAAAGACCCTGTGCAAGGCGGGAACATTTAACCTCAGGGAGCTCCTTGTTCCTGTATTTAAAAAGGGCATCTGCATTTACGAATCCCCGTCAGTCATGGAGATCAGGGATTTCTGCAAGAAGGAGATGGACACTCTCTGGGAAGAGTCAAAGCGTCTCGTAAACCCGCAGGAAGTATACGTCGACCTTTCACAGAAGCTGTTTGACATCAGGGCAGAGCTCCTGAGCAAGGGAAGACATTAATATAAAGCACCTTCCGGCAATGGATGCCGGCAGGGCAGGAGGAATAAAAATTGTACAACAAAGTACCCACAGATCTGAATTTTGTCACAAGAGAAAGAGAAGTGCTGGATTTCTGGAAGGAGAACGGCATCTTTGAAAAGTCCCTCAAGAAGAACGAGGGCGGCCCCACATACATGTTCTATGACGGACCTCCGACAGCGAACGGAAAGCCCCACATCGGCCACGTGCTGACAAGGGTCATCAAGGACATGGTCCCGAGATTCTGGACAATGAAGGGTTATGACGTCCCCCGTAAGGCAGGATGGGATACCCACGGACTCCCGGTCGAGATCGAGGTCGAGAAAATGCTCGGGCTTGACGGCAAGGAGCAGATAGAAGCATACGGAATGGCTCCTTTCATCGAGAAGTGCAAGGAGAGCGTCTGGAAATACAAGGGCATGTGGGAGGATTTCTCAGGTGTCGTAGGTTTCTGGGCTGACATGGACGACCCGTATGTAACATACTACAATCCGTACATCGAGTCAGAGTGGTGGTCACTCAAGAAGATCTGGGACAAGGGACTTCTCTACAAGGGACACAAGATCGTTCCTTACTGCCCGAGATGCGGGACCCCTCTTTCAAGCCACGAGGTAGCGCAGGGCTACAAGGACATCAAGGAGCGCTCAGCGATCGCCAAGTTCAAATGCAGCGGCGAGGACGCTTATTTCCTTGCATGGACAACCACCCCCTGGACACTGCCTTCAAACACCGCACTGTGCGTGAACCCTGACGAGTCCTACGTCAAGGTAAAGCAGGGCGACAACTTCTACTACATGGCCGAGGCTCTTCTTGAGGCAGTCCTCAAGGAGGATTACCAGATCATCAAGAGGTACAAGGGAAAAGACCTTGAGCGCAAGGAATACCATCCTCTCTTCCCTGCCATCGATTATGCAAACGCCGCCGCAGGAAAGAAATGCCATTACGTCGTATGTGACAATTACGTCACCATGAACGACGGTACCGGTATCGTACACATCGCTCCCGCATTCGGCGAGGATGACAACCGTATCGGCAGGGCATACGACCTTCCGTTCTTCCAGTTCGTTGACGGCAAGGGCGACCTTACAGACAACACACCGTGGGCAGGCATCTTTGTAAAGGATGCCGATCCGCTCATCCTTCAGGATCTGCGCGAGAGGGGAGTTCTGTTCTCAGCACCTCAGTTTGAGCACAGCTATCCGTTCTGCTGGAGATGCGACACACCGCTCATCTACTATGCGCAGGATACATGGTTCATCAAGATGACCGCCGTCAAGGACAGGCTCATCGCGAACAACAACACAGTTAACTGGATCCCCGAGTCCATCGGAAAGGGACGTTTCGGCGACTGGCTGGAAAATGTCCAGGACTGGGGTCTTTCAAGGAACAGATACTGGGGCACACCTCTCCCTGTCTGGGAGTGCTCATGCGGCCATCTCCACACGATCGGAAGCATTGAAGAGCTGAAGAGCATGTCCGACAACTGCCCGGACGACATAGAGCTTCACCGCCCTTACATCGACGCGGTCACGATCAAGTGCCCGAAGTGCGGAGGCGAGATGCACCGCGTACCGGAAGTCATCGACTGCTGGTATGATTCAGGCGCAATGCCGTTTGCCCAGTATCATTATCCGTTTGAGAATCAGGAGTTCTTCGAGGCGCATTTCCCTGCGAACTTCATCTCGGAGGCTGTTGACCAGACAAGAGGATGGTTCTACTCACTCATGGCCATCTCCACACTGATCTTCGACAAGGCTCCGTATAAGAACGTCATCGTTCTCGGCCATGTCCAGGACAAGGACGGCCAGAAGATGAGCAAATCCAAGGGCAACGCAGTCGATCCGATGGAAGCCCTCGACCAGTATGGCGCTGACGCGATCAGGTGGTATTTCTATACCAACTCCGCACCGTGGCTCCCGAACAGGTTCCACGGCGACGCAGTCACCGAATGCCAGAGGAAGTTTATGGGAACTCTGTGGAATACATATGCATTCTACGTGCTCTATGCGAACATCGACGGATTCGA